>NZ_PUWT01000161.1:0-1232 GCF_002968995.1 Photorhabdus hindustanensis | reverse complement strand
CCATTACCGGCGCATTGATAGGGGCGGCGGTCTTTGCCGCGGCATCGGCACTGGTAGGACTGACCGTTCTCACCGGGGGATTAGCGACCGTCGCGGTCATTGCCCTGGGAACCGCCGCCACATTTGCCCTTGGCGATGTCATCAGCGCCGCCAGTTCGGCCGTCACGAAAATGGTGGACAGCATCGGCCCGCCGAGCGGTACGCTGGCAAGTGGTTCGCCCAATGTCTTTATCGAAGGCAAACCGGCGGCCAGAGCCACCACCGATATCGCCGCCTGTAGTCAACACCCGGCGCCGCCCCTGATTGCCCAGGGCAGTGAAACCGTGTTTATTAACGGCTCGCCGGCAGCCCGGGTAGATGACAAACTGGCGTGTGGCGCCACCATAAAATCCGGGGCCAAAACGGTGTTTATCGGCTCCGGTCAGGGAACTTACCTGGCCGTCGCCGAAGAGTTCTCCGCCTGGGAACGGGCGATACTGATGGCGGTTGAATTTCTGGTGCCCCCTTCCCGAGGCGCCCTTAAAGGACTGGGTAAACTGTTTACCCGACAGGCCGGTAAAAAGGCCGTCAGCGGGGCGATTGCCGGTGCCCGGCATGCCGGAAAAGTGATATCGGGTAAAACCTTCTGCTGTGCCAAAACCGCCTTTAAAGAAACTCAGGGGGTGAAACGTTACCGGGAAGCGACGAAAAAATTCTTTACCGGCGACCCGATTGACGTCACCACCGGCCAGCTGTTTGACCAGCGGACCGATATCACCCTCGGCCAGACCCTGCCGCTGGTATTTCTGCGCAGCTGGGCGCCGGAGGAACAGGGCTTACTGGGGCCGGGCTGGACGGACAGCTTCTCCGAATGCGCCCTTGCCACCGGCGACCGGGTAGAAATCCGCACCACCGAAGGGGCTTCTCTTTACTTTGCCTTACCGGCCGCTTATACCCACAGCGTCAACCCGGAACACCCGGATTTCACCCTCAGTTGGGGAGAACAGGGCTATATCCTCCGGCACCGGGATTCACCGGTTTGTAAGTATTTTGCGCTGGCCTCTCCGGCCTCATCCGAAGGGACACAGCGCTGGCGGCTCACGGAACACCGGGACGTGTATGACAACCGGCTGCGGTTTGTCTATAACGAGCACGGTCAACTGACACAGGTTCTCCACAGTGACGGGCCGGAGTTGACGCTGCTTTATAATCGGCGCGGACAACTGACAGAGATTCTCCGTACCGATGAAGGG
>NZ_PUWT01000028.1:0-84456 GCF_002968995.1 Photorhabdus hindustanensis | reverse complement strand
GGATTTATCAATATCCTCCTGATTTCTTCCATCAAAAATCCCTTTCTTGGTGATAATCAGAGTGCCGATCTGTTCATTATTTTGGTACACAGGCAGCACATCTTCCGCCATAGGCAGATAGAACTTATCAATAATACGGGGCTGGTAAAGCATCCAGCCGACACTAAGGCGATCAGGAAAAACCTGCCTGCCTTTTAAGGTATAGCCGTTAGTTTCCACCTGAATATAAGGAAAATCACGGCTGGCAGCTAAGTATTTAACTAAATCAATTAATCGGATGACATCAAGTTGATGGCTGTTAATACTTAGATTCAATTCCAGCCAAACCCAGTTAGGACTGGCAGTTCGCATTTTTTTATACATAATACCACTATCTAATTCATCCTTTTCACCATCCCATATCCCAGTAATGAGAGCCGGAAAATCTTTTTTATAATCTTTTTCAAAGTCTTTTATAGCAACCTCAGTTGGTCCCTGTTCATCGAACACAATATGTTTTAAAGCCTCCTTTCGGGAGTAACCAGTTAAGTACCACGTTTTTTTTAGGTTAAAAAAGACATCAATTTGCCGTGTAATATGAAACAAATCTATCAACGCAGTATGGGCGGTAATAGTTTCCTGCTGTTCATAACGTACATTGATTTTTAAATGAATTATTGTCATGTTGACCTCGAATTAAAAGAAACTATCACAGGGGGTATAATGAACACTGATATTTTTATGATCACTAAATTGCACTTTAAAATATTCATAGCTGATCGGCTGTAAAAAGTGCCATTCCACATGAGGGGTACCATCCAAAACGTTACAGACTGTTTGATGCCTTTGAGCTTGCCTTATGGCTGAAAAAACACCTTTCCACCATTTCTTAGGTTCCTCATCACTCTTAAAAAACTGGTCATACCGCGCTTTGGCCTCCAGAAACAGGCAATACGCAGGTCTCCAGCCATCAAACGTCACTTTCAGGCATTGAAATTCCTGGATCATTTGTGTGAGCGGGTTATATTTAGTTTTCGCAATAAATCGCTGATAGTTAATCGTGATAGCGCTCCAGCGACTCACCTTGCGATATTTTTCACTTGTCACCGGAATAGCAAGGCAAGCCTTGCACGCTTTTTTAGTTTCCGTTTTTTCACACTCTTCCGTCTCAGACCGGGCTTTAGTCTGCACCGCACTGGTATCAACGGATTCATCCCCTAAATCATCGTCCTCCCAAAAATCCGCATGGGCTTCGGCGCTCCAGACGATATTTCGATCTTCATCTGTGATTTCAGGGCTTATCACAAAATCCGTTTTCTTATGGTGAATGTCATCATCCTCTATAACGGATTTATCCTTACCGGCTTCCATCAACCCAACCGCAATTAATACCCCGGCACAGGCGCTGGCGACATATTCAGCCGCACCCACTGCGACCGGAGCTAATAAGGGTATTGGCATATTAACGTCTCCTGTTTATCTTATTTTTTGCAATAATAGGAACACCATTGTGAGTATATTTATCAATAGCGGTAATAATCTTACCGCCATGATCTGTCATATCACCCAGCAGAATAACCGCCTTTGACATTAAAGTTCTCCATCGTTTTTCAATTGGAAATAACATCATCCCTCATTAAACTTCGGTAATTAATGGCAGTAATCCCAGATTCACCAACTGTATTTCAACATCATTGGATTTATCAATATCCTCCTGATTTCTTCCATCAAAAATCCCTTTTTTGGTAATAATCAGAGTGCCGACCTGTTCATTATTTTGATACACAGGGAGCATATCTTCCGCCATAGGCAGGTAAGACTTATCAATAATGCGGGGTTGGTAAAGCATCCAGCCAACACTTAAGCGATCAGGGAAAACTTGTTTACCTTTTAAGGTATAGCCGTTGGTTTCTACTTGAATATAAGGAAAATCACGACTGGTCGCTAAATATTTAACTAAATCAATCAATCGGGATACATTCAGTTGGCTGCTATCAATTTTTAAATTGAATTCTAGCCAAACCCAGTTTGGACCTCTTGTAGACAGTTTATTATAACTAATACTATTGGCTATCTCATCCCGCTCACCATCCCACATATCTTCAATAAGTGAAGGAAAATCTTTTTTATAAGATTTGTCAAAATAGCTCACTGTCTTTTCTGTTGGCCCTTGTTTATCAAACACAATGTGTTTTAGGGCCTCTTTTCGTGAATAACCAGTTAAATACCATGTCTTTTCCTGTCTGAAAAAGATATCGATTTGCCGTGTAATATGAAATAAATCCATTAATGCTGTATCTACAGTAATGGTTTCCTGTTGTTCATAATACACATTGATTTTTATACGGATTATTGTCATTTGAACCTCGAATTAAATTCTCGCCATTAAATCGGCACAGGGAGTATAGTGGACACTGATATTTTTAAATTGACTAAATATTCCCTTAAAATAAGCATAACTGATTGGTTGTAAAAAATGCCATTCCACATGCGGAGTCCCCTCTAGTACATCACAAACAGTTTGATGCCTTTCCGCCTGTTTTTTACCTGATTTACTCCCTTTCCACCAAATTTTGGGTTCACCTTCAGTATCAAAAAACTGGTCATACCGCGCCTTAGCCTCCAGAAACAGGCAATATGCCGGCCGCCAGCCATCAAAGGTCACTTTCAGGCATTGAAATTCCTGGATCATTTGTGTGAGCGGGTTATATTGAGTTTTCGCAATAAATCGCTGATAGTTAATCGTGATAGCGCTCCAACGACTCACCTTGCGATATTTTTCACTTGTCACCGGAATAGCAAGGCAAGCCTCGCACGCTTTTTTAGTTTCCGTTTTTTCACACTCTTCCGTTTCAGACTGGGCTTTAGTTTGAACCGCACTGGCATCAACAGATTCATCTCCTAAATCATCGTCCTCCCAAAAATCTGCATGGGCTTCGGCGCTCCAGACGATATTTCGATCTTCATCTGTGATTTCAGGGCTTATCACAAAATCCGTTTTCTTATGGTGAATGTCGTCATCCTCTATAACGGATTTATCTTTACCGGTTTCCATGATACCGACTGCAATTAATACTCCGGCACAGGCGCTGGCGACATATTCAGCCGCACCCACTGCGACCGGAGCTAATAAGGGTATTGGCATATTAACGTCTCCTATTTATCTTATTTTTTGCAATAAAAAGAATATCTTTAAATTGCTGCTCGGGTTTTTGATCAGGGGACTCTAAGGCTGTCTTGATTGGCAAGGCATGCTGAAAATCAGGATTAAACGCGACCAGAGATAAATAGGATTGAATCAAGTATTTATCCTGAAAGTTTAATGACAGCAAATAGTCATAAGCAGCCATTAGCCGTTCGTTCAGCGAAGATGGGGAAGGAATTAAATCCGCATGTTTGGTGAGAAGTTCGGCCTGTATACGATCAATCACCGTCTGTTTTTCCAGTTTGGTGATAATATCAAATTGTTCCTGAGTCAATTCAATCATAATGGAGCTCCTGACACCGAATAATAAGTGGCATTGTATTGATAAACCCATTTATTAATATCATGCGTGAATGCAAACAATTGTTCATGACTAAAAATGTCACTGATGCGATGCAAAATACGAGGATCATAAAAACGTAGCAGTGCGGTCTGTTTTGTCGGAAGTTGAATATTTAAATATGACACAAGATGGCGGGTCAGCTTATCTAATGACAGAGAGGTTAATAACCATGATACTGCCGGATACGTTTCTTCAAGTATTGACAATTTCTCTTGCCATTGATGCGCATATTCCATATCAAACAGCCACGGGCCTGCAAATGCAAGTTTTGAATCTGGATAGTGCCGGAATAGTGGGTTGTTGACACCCAAGATATAATTAATCTCCTCACCAAAACAGCGTTCATACTGCAAACCATTCACCAGCGCGTAAAGCCGAATGCCGGGATGTTTTTTCTGGTAATTAACCAATTTTTCGCTTAATTCAAGTGTCATAATTACCCCCGGATAACGGTTATTGCTTCTTCAAGTTCAGCTTTCATCAAACAACTGAGACAAATTTCTTTGAGTGGTTCTTGAGAAACAGGAGTGGATATTTCAGCACTGACCTGTTCCAATTTATCCAGCATATCCGGCAGTTTTCCTCCCCACCCCGAACCTGTACCCGGTGTTCCACTGGCAAAATTGATCCCGGCACTACTGCTGATGCCGCCGACGTCAATTTTAATAAAATGCCCCGCAGCCTGTAAGGTGAGCTCACTTCCAGCATCAATGACTATCTTCGCCCCGGAACTGAGGTGAATTTCATTTCCACTTTGTACCAACAACGCATCGTCAGCTTTAATATGAAGTTTTTGTCCGGTTGAAACGGAAATATCATGCTGCGCCAGAACACGATATTCATTATCAACACGTAAATGGGCGTCATGTCTAATATGATGAGTCTGATTATGTGCAATATTGACCATTTCATCGTTTAAAATCTCCGTTTTCATGTTCTTCTGAGCATGAATATAGATTTCCTCACCGCCTTTATCATCATCAAAACGCAGTTCATTAAACCCTTCCCCTTTATGGGTTTTTGATCGGATTACCATCTGCGTTTTTGCCATCGGCAAACGGTTCGGTGGGAGATTAATGGCATTATAGGTACGACCAATAATAATCGGCTGGTCAGGATCACCATGCAGAAAATCAACCAAGACTTCCTGACCAACACGCGGAATGGTCATCATCCCCCAACAGTGTCCAGCCCAAGATTGGCTAACTCTTATCCAGCAAGAACTCTGATCATTAAGTTCGCCATACCGGTCCCAGTCAAATTGCACCCGTACTCGTCCATATTCATCACAAAATATTTCTTCTCCCTCCGGCCCCACCACTGTGGCAATTTGCAAGCCATCAATACGTGGCTTGGGATAAGGCGAAGGACGCCATACCCGGTTGGGGCTACCAAAGGTGAAATGGTTCGTCAAAGTCGTCCCTCTGCCGCCAAAACGAGATTCATCCGCTTGAGGCTGATGGCCTTGGTGAGTAATTTGGATTATTTGCCACGAAGTATTAAATTTTTCTTTCGGATGATCGGTAAGCTTAAACCACCTGCCCGGTAAGAGAGCAAAACTATCACTATGCCCATTACCGAGCAAAACATCATTACGCAACGCCTCCAGCCGGTACTGACTTATCCGCTGCCCATTCTTATCTTTATAACGTCCGGGAAAGTCATAGTAATAGTAACTAGGTAAATCCGAACGCTGATTGCCGATGTACCTGTAATTTTCGTGGAATTGAAAATCAGCAAACCACCGGGGATGTTTAAATGTGTAATCTCTCACCGAAACTTCAGCGATGCCCACTTTTTCTTCCCAACGAAACCGGCTGACGCAACACTGGCTGCCTGTGGCGTCAAGTTCTGGGTTGTAGGGCAGTGTAAGAGAGCCATTCTCAGCGTAAGAGTCGACAAAAACCATTGTCGGCTCACCCTTATCCTGATTAAAGTAATAGTAATAAAAGATCCCTTCATCAGCTAACAGACGCTGTAAAAAAGCCAAATCACTCTCATCGTACTGAACACAGAACTCCCGTACGGGATGTTCATAACGCAAGCAACAAGAGAATTGACGAACGCCATTTTCTTTCAATAGCCTATCAATAATATCGGTGACGGATTGATGCTGAAAAATACGGGAGTTAACCCGCAATCCGGCACGCCACAAGGAAGGATGGAGAGTCAAGGAATAACCACTACGATAACGGTTCGCGGTTTCCTGCACAAAATGAGTCACAATCCCGGTGATATAACGCTCAGGTTGTCCGTCACGATAAACGGTCAATGTGGCGTATTTATCCAGAACTTCCGCAAAATCAATGTCCGGCTTGATACAAGTCAGTGTGACGTGCAAACTGAATAGCGTTGACAACGCTTCATCCAGCATAAAATCAACCACAGCAAAAGTTTTCACAGGAAGATTACCAACCACGAGAGTAAAAACCAGTCCTGTTCGTTCTACATCAAAATTATTAACCATAACGATGATTACCTCTGTTGAATCGTCAGCTCACAATATATCCCTAAACGAAATGATCACAAAAGAAGCAATTATGATGTTTTTTAATCAATCATGCAATGAGTTCATAAGAAAATATGATGAAATAGCAGAAAAACAGAGGACAGAGGACAGAGGACAGAAGTCATGATAAACAATTTATTCACTATGAATGTTTTGGTCCACATAAGGTGATTTAAATTTTCAACTTAATATTAGAAACGCTATGCGGTGATAATAACCAATAAAGTGATGTGAATAGAAACAGTATTTAATTTATAGTAATGATATTTATGATGACCTGTCCAGAAAGCCAAGGCAAAAATAATCCAACATATTTTCAGCAAGCAAGAGGTTTTCACGCAATTCTTATTTACCACTATTTACGGTTTGAAAATATTTAACTAGTTTCAAGTCGTAATAAATCATCCGATAGTTTAAATTAAAAACTTCTTTGATAATTTATTCCAAACATTAATTATAGTGATCAGTTATTTTATGAAATAAAAACGATAAAGAATATTAAATTAAATAAGAATTCCTCATCTATACTTAATGTTGTTAGTCCAAAACAACATCCTAATAAGTCTAATCTTAATAAAATCAGATTGAAATAGTGAGGGGTTGGAATATGGGCATTATTCACGTTACCAACAATATGAAAAATGATACGATTGAAGTTGCGATTAACTACTGGAGTACTGATTACGCAAGATTCACAGTGTCCGACGATTATTTTAATATCAGTCCTGGATATTTTAGGGCTTCCTGGTTTGTTGACGATTGGCGCGGTTATATCATGTCAGTCAAAAGGCTAGGAATTACATTTTCATATTTCATTTTACCTGACACCAAGATTATTGTCGGAGAAAATCGAGTTACAGAAAATGAGTATGTGATAAAACCTTTATTTGTAAGCTAGTTCATTTATATTTAATGTTGTTAGTCCGAAACGGCATCCTAATAAAGTCCAATCTTAATGAAATCAGATTGAAATAGTAAGGGAGTTGTAATATGGGCATGATTCACGTTACCAACAATACGAAATGTGACACGATTGAAGTTGCAATTAACTACTGGAGCACTGATCAAGCACAATTCAAAGTGTCCGACGATTATTTTACCATAGTTTCTGGAGGTTATAGAGATTCTTGGGTTGTCGACGATTGGCGTGGTTATATCATGTCAGTCAGAAGACTTAAAATCATATATTCATATTTCATTTTACCTGACACTAAGATTATTGTCGGAGAAAATCGAGTTACAGAAAATGGGTATGTGATAGAACCTTTACTTGTAAGGTAGTTCATCGCCTTGATTGAGTATATAAGATTATAAATGAATGTATCTATTATCGATGACCGTCTAAACGGTCATCGAAGAATTCCGGCTACTTTTATTGAGAGTGACGCCTTATATCTACCTGTCACCACCCAAAAAAAATTTAAATTAAGTTAAATCGCCTCTTCGTCCTGCTCACCAGTGCGAATACGTACAACACGCGCCACGTCAAATACAAATATTTTACCATCACCGATTTTCCCAGTTTGTGCGGTCTGCATAATGGTTTCAACACAGGTATCGACAATATCATCTGGCACGACAATTTCTATTTTCACTTTTGGCAGAAAATCCACCATATATTCCGCACCACGATATAGCTCAGTGTGTCCTTTCTGGCGCCCAAAACCTTTCACCTCTGTTACCGTCATTCCGGTGATACCCACTTCCGCCAGCGCTTCACGCACATCATCCAGCTTGAAAGGTTTGATAATCGCATCAATCTTTTTCATGAAGTTTTCCTGTTGTTACCAGTTTTTACGGCCGAAACCAGAGGTAATCGGGTAGCGTCTGTCTTTACCAAAATTGCGAGGCGTAATACGCGGCCCCACTGGCGCCTGACGACGTTTATATTCGTTAATATCGATTAAACGAACAACTTTACGCACAATCTGTTCATCAAACCCCGCCGCCACCAGCTCATCAACCGATTTATCCTGTTCCACATAACCTTCCAGAATATTATCCAGAATGTCATAAGGCGGTAAACTGTCCTGATCAAGCTGCCCAGGCGCCAATTCTGCCGATGGCGGACGATCAATCACTCTTTGAGGTATCGCCGGCGAAACGGTATTACGATATTTTGCTAATTCAAATACCAATGTTTTCGGTACATCTTTCAGCGCATTAAAACCACCCGCCATGTCACCATATAATGTGGAATATCCCACCGCTGACTCACTCTTATTACTGGTCGTCAGCACGAGACGATGGCGTTTATTAGACATCGCCATCAGAATAACGGCACGGCAACGCGCCTGTAAATTCTCTTCGGTGGTATCTTTGGCCGTACCCGCAAACAGAGGTTCAAATTGTGCCATAAATGCATCAAACATCGGTTCGATCGACACCACATTAAACTCAACACCCAACATCTCAGCTTGTTCTTTAGCATCTTCTATACTCATTTCAGATGTATAGCGGAATGGCATCATAACAGCCTGAACATGATCTTTACCCAATGCATCAACAGCGATTGCCAGCGTTAAGCCAGAGTCAATTCCCCCAGATAAGCCTAATAACACGCCTTGAAAGCCATTTTTGCGAACGTAATCATGCACTGAAAGGACTAATGCCTGATATACCTGCTGCAATGGCGGTAATTCAGGCGCCGGATTAACCATAGGTTCAATCGTTAATTCATTAAAACGACATTGTTGGATCTGTTCATTAAATGCGGCTAACCGATGAGTCACTTCACCATTTGCATTAAAAACTTTAGAACAGCCATCGAAAATCAGCTCATCCTGACCACCAACTTGATTAAGATAAATCATGGGTAGATCTGTACGTTGGCAATGTTCTCTAATCAGTTCATAACGAATATAAGGTTTTTCACGATTATATGGAGAAGCGTTGATAGAAAGAATTAAGTTTGCACCGGCCTGTTTCAAGGCATCAATCGGTTCATCAAACCATAAATCTTCACAAATCAATAAGCCGAGATTGTAGCCCTTAAATGGCACAACACAGCTTTGATCGCCCGCTTTAAAATAGCGTTTTTCATCAAAAACACCATAATTTGGTAGCCGTTGTTTGAAATAACGGGCCAAAATTTTTCCTTGCCAGAATAAGGAAAGTGCGTTGTAAATCTCTCCGTCCTGTTCCCAAGGATGACCAACTAAAATAGCGGTTTGGCAACTGGCAGCCTGTAAACGTGCCAATTGCTCACGGCAACGCTGATGAAAATCAGCCCGGAATAATAGATCTTCTGGAGAATAACCGGATATCGCCAGTTCAGAAAACATTACCAAATCAGCACCTTGTTGCTGTTGTTCCTGTACTGTCTGCAACATACGTTCACAGTTGCCTTCAATGTCGCCAATCATCCAATTAAGCTGTGCAAGGGCAATATTAAGAGTACGGCTCATATAATTTAGCTCTCCCAAGCCACCAATATTTATATCAGTGTAAAAACTTCCTGAGCAGCAGAAAAGTTATTCTTTAAAATCATTCGCATCCAATTCATGGCGCGCCAGTAATTTGTAGAATTCAGTCCGGTTACGTCCCGCCATACGCGCCGCATGAGTCACATTCCCTTTGGTCATTTGCAGCAATTTACGCAGATAATTCAGTTCAAACTGATTTCTGGCTTCCACAAAAGTGGGCAACGCTGTATTTTCCCCTTCCAGCGCCTGCATAACTAAGGCTTCACTAATAACCGGCGCGGTAGTTAGCGCAACACACTGTTCGATCACATTAACAAGCTGACGCACATTGCCAGGCCAACTCGCCGCCATCAGGCATTTCATTGCATCAACGGAGAAACTACGGACAAAAGGTTTGTGGCGTTTCGCTGATTCACGCAACAGATGATTCGCCAATAAAGGAATATCTTCAACCCGACCATTCAAAGCTGGAATTTTCAAGTTCACAACATTTAAGCGGTAATAGAGATCTTCGCGAAATTCATTTTTTGCCATTGCCTTCGGTAAATCACGGTGCGTCGCGGAGATAATCCGTACATCAATATCCAGATCACGATTACTTCCGAGCGGGCGTATTTTACGTTCCTGCAACACCCGCAATAATTTAACCTGCAAAGCCAGCGGCATATCACCGATTTCATCAAGAAACAGCGTTCCTCCCTGCGCAGTAAGGAATAGCCCTTCACGGCTACTGACCGCACCGGTAAATGCGCCTTTGGCATGACCAAACAGTTCTGACTCAAGGAGTTGTTCTGGCAAAGCTCCACAATTAATCGCGATAAATGGTTTTTTCGCTCGCGGACTGGCGCGGTGAATTGCCAGGGCTAACACTTCCTTCCCGGTGCCACTCTGACCGTTTATCAGTACACTGACATCAGATTGAGCGACCATTCGCGCCTGCTCCAACAAGCGCAACATCACAGGACTGCGGGTAACTATCTGCTCCCGCCACTGTTCATCACTGGCGGGCGTGGACAACGCCAATGCGCCATCAATCGCTTTATAAAGCGCATCCCGATCAACCGGTTTAGTCAGAAAACTAAAGACCCCCTGTTGAGTGGCCGCCACTGCCTCTGGAATTGAGCCATGAGCTGTCAGAATAATCACCGGCATGCCCGGTTGTTGCTTCTGGATTTCAGCGAACAGCGCCATACCATCCATTTCATCCATACGCAGATCACTGATCACCAAATCAACTTTTTCTTTAGTTAACAGTCTCAACGCTTCACCGCCACTTTCTGCGGTTGTGACACGAAAGCCTTCACTGGTAAGACGCATTCCCAACAATTTCAACAAACCAGGATCGTCATCAACCAGAAGAAGATGGGCTGGCTTACGCGCTGTCATGGTGCGGCTCCTTTATCTGATTCAGAGGTATTGTTTGGCGTACTGTTTTTGCTAGGTAATGTCGTCGCTGGCGTTTCAGCATGTTTATCCGAATTACCTGATCCAGCACTCCCCTGATTTTGCTTACGGGAAGAGAGCTGACGCTCAATATCTGTCAGGTTTTCCAGTTTACGAGAAGTTTCTTGTAGCTCAAATTCCAACCGTGCGCGACTTTCTCGCAGACGATCAAGTTTATTATCCGTATCGGCCTGTAATTTTTGGAATCTTGCCCGCTCCTCAGCCACTGCAATTTGCTGAACCTGCTGTTCGCGCCATAACTGTAATAACGCTCGCAACGAATCTGGGAATTTCAACCTGTATTTGTTGAAATTTTCAACCATTTTCCGACGTTCAGACAACGTAGGCCCGGCACTATTAAGTAAAATACTTTGTTTAAAAGCCATATCCCAAGTAACTGGAAGAGTGTATTTCGCCATATTACGCGCTTTAGCTGATGTCAGACGATCTGAACAGTCCATCAATCGCAGCCAGTAAAGCGCGTTCTCAATCGATGGAGGCGTCTCTAAATCCCACATTAACTCACACTCTGCAATACGGTAATCCGTTACCCGTTGCTCTGGTATTACCATTTGCGTCACTGCCGTTAAATTATTATTAACCGGATTTTTGACGCAACCCGCCAATAAAAAAACGACGAAGATCAGCAAAATCATGCTAAAACCCCAAATTGAAACTCGTGGTAATAACAATCTGGCAACCAACACGTTTTTCCCAGGTTGTACTGCAATATTCTGCCGATCCGTCTTTTGTACAAAACGGTAAGTAGACCTGTTATGCATTATTTATTCATTCTCAGCAGTTAATGGCAATTTAATACGAAAACAGACGTCAGCAAATTCGCTCTGAATCAATATCAGTTCGCCCCCCATACGCTTAATACAATCCTGAGCAATACTTAACCCAAGACCGCTGCCTTTCACTGCACCTTTGCGCTGGAGCGTTCCCTGATAGAACGGTTCAAAAATCATACTACGTTCTGATTCAGGAATGGGCGTACCTGTATTAGCAACATTAATTTGAACATATTTACCAATCTGACGACTTGAAACCCAGATGTTACCGGATTCGGCGCCATAGTGCACCGCATTAGAGTAGAGATTATCAATAACCCGCATTAATAGCGTAGGCTCTGCCCATAAAATATCAGCATCAAGCTGAATTTCCGTCTGAATATTCTTCGATCTCGCGGGTAAACTGTGTGATAAAACTACTTCATTAACAATTTCCAGCAGAGAAACCTGCTGTTGCTCCGTCGGGCCATCTGCCAGCTTACGGTTATAATCCAGTAATTGCTCGATCAATTGTTGTAAATGTTTACTACTATTATCAAGAATAGCAACCACTTCTTGCTGATCAGCCGTTAATGGCCCTGCCACTTCATCAGCCAGTAATTCTGTCCCTTCCCGCATACTTGCCAACGGTGTTTTCAGTTCATGAGAAATATGACGTAAAAACTCATGGCGTTGTGATTCTAACCAGGCCAAGCGTTCACTAAGCCAGATAATCCGCTGCGCCAAAGAGCGGAGTTCTCGCGGCCCCTGAAAAGAATCTATGCGAACGCCTAATGATTGCCCTTCTCCCAATCGGTTAATCATGCGTTCAATCCCTTTAACCGGCCCGATAATCATGCGAGTAAATAACGCGACCAATAACGCACTCAGTAGAAATAAAATAAGACTCTGCCAGCCAAAAAATTGTCCTTTTTCAGCAATATCTCTCTGTAGCTGTTCTCCCCGGCTGAAAATAATATCCCTGGTAGCCTGTACCATTTGGCTATTAGCATTAGAGAATTGCTCAAGTAATTGAGCGGCAGGTTGGGTAGGTTCGCTATTAAAGCAACTGATTTTTGTCAATTGCGACAATAAACTGTTAAGCGTTTTAATATGCTGTTGGTCATCAAGTATAACCATCTGATCTTTCAGCATCTTAAGGTATTGCTGATATTGCTTTTGGTAAAGGTTTTCCAGCGTCTTATCCCCTAACACACAATATTGGCGATAACTGCGCTCCATCTCCAACGCAATACCTGTCATAGCCTCACTGCGGCGGGCATCCGCTAGCGTGGTACGATTTATATCAGCCGCTTGCTCACTGAGTTGATCAAGACTCTGGTAAGCCTGATAAGCCAGAACCAACAACGGCAATAACACCAGCCAGAAGGCCATGACAACTAATTGGCGCAATGAACGCGGAAATAAACGCCATTTTTTCAAGGAAATCATCTCGTAACCTGTCAGTACACCAATGCTAACCGACAAAGGGCGGATAGAAAAACCCATCGGCTGATAAATTCTACTGTGACTGAAAATCAGTGTAAGACGCAAACAGTACAAAGGGGCAGGTAAACACCTGAGCGATGACGGCGGGATAATAGTTTTCGCTACTATCCCGCCAGTGAGGATAACGCATGCCCGCTGTTTATCTACAACAGTCAGACATAGGTTGGTGCCTCACTCCACGTGTCGCCCGATGTTTGATAAGGCCCGAAAGCGATATCACTGAGTTGGACGGTAGGCACCTTACTCTGGCATCATTCGATGGTTTATGTGGCATCTCTCCACCTAAATGTGGGCCGACATAAGAAGTTGAATGAGCAACTGTGCCAGCTTAATGCAGATCCCATGCCAACATTAAAAAAATAATCATAACCAACTGTTTTTACTTTAGAAAAAATTAAATGTTACGTTTCAGCAACTAAACAGCTTCTTTTCCGATATAAGCAAAATTTATTTTCTGTCGCCAATTAAAGACACTCAAAATCATGCAAATAAAAATAGATTAAAATCAAATAATTAAATGTCTCCTTTTTGAGACACTCATAACGCATGTTTGTCGGGTAATTGAGACAATAGAGCAATTTGGCATCTAAACGCCTGGGAATTCACCGATATAAGATTTTCACATTTGAATCACCAGCATTGCTATCATGTCAATGGCCGATATATACCCTATGGATTTCAAGATGCATCGCGACGGCAAGGGAGCGAATCCCCGGGAGCATAGGTAACTATGTGACCGGGGTGAGAGAGTGCAGCCAACAAAGAGGCAACTTGAAAGATGACGGGTATATTTATTTGCCTAATATCTGGCCTTTATCAGCCAATAATGTACCATCGTAGATAGAAGTAAAAAGTCTCTATTCGAGAGAAAATTATGCACCAAACCCAAAGCGGGAGACCGCCATATATAGTTCAAGATCCTACTCAATTTGAGATGCAGCAAGAACAAATGGCCTTGTTATACCAACTCTCTTTGGCTGAAAAAGATATAAAATCTGGACGAGTTATATCATCTAATGAACTACGAAATGGCCTACGGAATTTGATCAACAATGACTGACAATATGACTACTTACTCTGATCATTCTGTCTGGCAAGATGTGTACCGACCAAGTATACAGGTAGGCGACGTGTACCTGAAACTGACGGTCATTGATGACGTGCTGATCGTGTCCTTCAAAGAGTTATGAATAGGAGCTATGAACATGAAATGCCCTGTTTGCGGTGCAGCGGAACTTATCCATGACACCCGCGATCTGCCCTATACTTACAAGGGCGAAACCACCATCATTTCTGCGGTAACAGGCGACTTTTGCCCTGCCTGCGCCGAATCTATTTTGGATGCTGCGGAATCGGAACGCGTCATGTGCGAAATGCGGACATTCTCGAAGCAAGTCAACGCGGCCATAGTCGATCCTAAGTTCATTGCCAGAGTACGTAAGAAGCTCGCGCTTGATCAGCGGGAAGCTTCTGAAATCTTCGGCGGTGGTATCAATGCTTTCTCGCGCTATGAAAACGGTAAGACCAAGCCATCTCTAGCTTTGGTGAAGTTGCTTAAAGTGTTGGATCGTCACCCCGATTTACTCTCTGAGGTCAGGATGATGTGATTCTTCCCTTTCGTTCTATTAAACTCCAACCCCTTATTAATTAATAGGTCTATCCTCAAGCAACACGACTGGAATCGAAATCGATTTATCTATCAACTTCGCATTCGGCAAAACCAGCACATTTCCATACGCTCAATATAATGAGTCTAGAAAATTTATATAATTATGTTAACCACAGAGTGAAAAACCTTTCTATCTAGATTCATTACCAAATCATCCAAACATAGCCGTTTATACCTCTGGATGGAATGCGAAAACAAATAAAAAATGGCTTCAACTGTGATCTCACGTCAGTTACGAAACAAAGAATCACAATGAAGCCAATCAACACTATCAGCCGGAAAAACCGGTTGACACAATTCACTTACACCGTGGTACTTACCTTAACTACCTACGAGCATTACGGAAAATGCACATCCACGGACTATCTTCGCTCCACTTTATTTGGACACCATGAATCTCTGACAGTATGTTTTTGATATCTCGTAAAAAATATATTCAAACTTAAATTATTAAGAAAAAATACCCCAAAAGAGTCTTAAAAAGACTCAATTTGAGCTTATTTTGTACAAACCCACCCCGCACTGTTGTTTGATTCAACTATTGGAGTTGTAAATTTCATTTTATGCTCTAGCATTATTAGAGACTTCCACTTATGTCGAGTTAAAAGTAATATTCATTATGCAACGATGTAGTCGAGAAAATTTTATTAATTAGGAAAGGGTAAACAGAAATGAAAGTTATTGTTATTGGAGCAAGCGGTACAATAGGAAAAGCAATCTCGGAAGAATTAGAAAAAAATCACGAAGTCATTCGTGCCGGAAGAAATGGCTTAGACGTTGTAGTTGATATCACTTCCGTTGATAGTATTAAAAGCATGTATGAGAGAATTGGCAAAGTTGATGCTGTAGTCAGTGCAACAGGTAGCGCACATTTTGGATCAGTTTCAAAATTAACTCCAGAGTTAAACGAAATAGCAATAAACAGTAAACTCAAAGGCCAAATTAACTTAGTACTGTTGGGGATGGACTATATTAACGATGGCGGAAGTTTTACTTTAACAACTGGAATTATCATGGACGACCCTATCCTACAAGGGGCATCAGCAGCGATGGCAAATGGTGGTGTTAAGGCATTTGTAAAATGTGCAGCAATTGAAATGCCAAGGGGAATTCGTATAAACAGCGTTAGCCCTAATGTCTTACAGGAATCATTGGATAAATACAGTGAGTTTTTCCCAGGTTTTAATGCTGTTCCTGCTAGCCGTGTAGCACTTGCTTTTAGAAAAAGTGTCGATGGAGCTCAAACAGGACAAAACTACGAAGTTTATTAATTTGGAAAAAAGAATATTAATATATAGTCCTAAAAGACTTATATATTTATATTAGTTAGCTATCAAACAGCTAAATTAAGTTATCCTATATTCAAACCTCCTGTACAATTATTACCATCAGGAATAGGCAGTAAATGTTCTATATTTTACAAAGTATACTCTACAATAAAGGTACGTTTATGGCTAAAATATATGAATTAATCGTTGTTGGTGGTGGATTGATCGGCCTTTCTACAGCATATAATGCAACATCCTTTTTTGGGGGACACACTGCATTAAACGGAAAAGATGTTCTCGTCCTAGAGCAATCTTCATTCTTTAATCAATTATCTAGTAGCTCGGAAGCTTCCCGTCAGTTCCGCTTTCAATACGATGATGACTTTATGACCCAAATGGTTATTGATTCTACCCCAGAATGGGAAAGACTGCAAAAACAAACAGTAACTGAACTTATTTCATATGTTGGCAGCCTTTGGTTTGGAGATCCAACAATCCCAACAACCGAAGGCGGAATTAATTCTACCATTAATACAATGAAAAGAATGGGGATTCCTTATCAATATTTAACCGCAAAAGAAATTGAAGCTTGGTATCAATTTAAAAATATACCCGATAATTATATAGGCTTTTTCCAAGCCAACGGTGGTATTATTAATCTACCTGCAACTTTAAGAACCCTCTATAATGTTTCTCACAATAATGGAGTACATTTTAAAGAATACAATTTAGTAACAAAAATTGAATCAGATGGCTGTAATGAAGTAATTGTAACGACAAATAAAGAGATATATCACGGCAAAAAAATCGTCATGGCCGTTGGTCCATATACCAATAAATTAATCTCGCCTTTGGGTACTATTCTTAATTTAGAAATCTGGGATATGGTTTCTGCATATTTTCGTAAAAAAAATCCAAAAATAAATTATCCAACATGGTTTGCATTCCAGAAACCTAATGCTAAAAATAGTAATTTATATTATGGGTTCCCTGAAGCACCTTGGAAAAACCCAGGCTACATTAAAGTAGCGCCAGATTATCCATTCAAAATTTATGACAGTCCAGAGCAACGGACACCGCCAACAAAAAGTGATTTTGAAGGTACAAACCAGTGGGTTAAGAACCATATGGAATATCTTGACCCAGAACCCAAATTTACATCTACATGCATGTTAGCAATGCCAAAGGATGACAAACCTTTCTACTTAGATTCGTTACCAGGTCATTCAAATATTGTCGTTTATACTTCTGGATGGGGTGCTAAATTCACGCCATTACTTGGCAAGATATGTGCCCAATTAGCTATTAATGGCCATACATTCTATGACGTAACTCCATTTAAAATCTGATATTAATACGCAAAAAGGAAACCAACATGACTAACTATCGAAAGAAAAAATTGAAAAAATATTTGTGCCAAATAATAAAGCTTCTAAAAACTCAATTGATGAAGCTATGAGCCAAGTTGAAGAACTACATGGAATAAAAATTCCACCCCCTTATATTGCACGAATTAAAGATTGGTCTCAAGATCCTTATGGCGGCGGCTATCATGCCTGGCATGCGGGAATTCATGTTAATGAGGTAATGCCTTATATGCGCCGCCCTATATGCGATGAATCAATTCATATCATTGGTGAAGCTTATTCAAGTCAACAAGGGTGGACAGAAGGGGCATTTTGTGTGACAGAAAATCTTTTACAAGAGTGGTTTCATTTAAACAGACCATGCTGGTTAGCTGATGATTATTATTTAGGATGGTAAATACAATGTTTAAAATAGACTGAGTTTCATTTCTTACAGCCTATTTTTACACATATAACCTTAGATATGTTTAAAAACAATCAATTCAGAAGCATGTAAACTCAGATTCGGTTTTTGAGTTAGAAAATGTAGGCAATCAATCCGGTTATCACTTCCAGTAGAAAACTTATTTGGACTATGATGCCTCGTATGTTCCATTTAATGAATATTTTTTGACTAATCAAATACCGTTTCAAAATGAATTGAAATAAATAGATAAATGGCTTCAATTGCGATCTCACGTCAGTTACGAAACAAAGAATCACAATGAAGCCAATGAACACTATCAGCCGGAAAAAACCGGCTGACACAATTTACTTACACCGCGGTACTTATCCTAACTGCTTACGAGCATTACGGAAAAGTCGCATCCACGGGCCATCTTCGCTCCACTCATTCGGATGCCAGGAGTTATTTACCGTGCGGGATACCCTTTCTGGATGCGGCATCATCACAGTTGCCCGACCATCAAGGCTGGTAACTGCGGTAATACCATTCACTGAACCATTTGGGTTAGCCGGATAGTTTTCCGTAACCTGACCATAGTTATTCACATAACGCAAAGCCACTAACCGGTTGCTTTCAAGCATCTCAAGATGCTGTCTATCACGGAATTCCACTTGCCCTTCCCCATGAGAAACCGCAATCGGCATACGAGAACCTACCATATCTTGCAAGAATAGTGACGGGCTGTCAGCCACTTCCACTAAACTGAATCGTGCTTCAAAGCGCTCTGAACGGTTACGTACAAAACGCGGCCAATGTTCAGCGCCTGGGATTAACTCCCGCAAGTTAGACATCATCTGGCAACCATTACAAACACCCAACGACAACGTATCAGGCCGTGCAAAGAAAGCGGCAAATTCATCACGAACAAACTCATTGAACAGAATTGATTTCGCCCAACCTTCACCTGCCCCCAACACGTCACCATATGAGAAGCCGCCACAGGCAACCAGTGTCTGGAATTGGCTCAATCCAATACGTCCAGACAACAAATCACTCATATGAACATCAATCGCCTCAAAACCTGCTCGGTGGAACACCGCAGCCATTTCAACATGGGAGTTAACGCCCTGTTCACGCAGTACAGCCACCTTCGGCCTTACCTGCTGCAAAATGTAAGGCGCTGCAATATCTTCTGAAACATCAAAAGTCAGTTTTACATTCAGTCCTGGGTCCTGATTATCCTGTTTCGCCTGATGTTCCTGATCTGCACACTCCGGGTTATCACGCAGACGCTGCATTTGCCATGTGGTTTCTGCCCACCATAAGCGCAAGGTACTGCGATTCTGGCGATACACTTCAGTGTTGCCACTAAAGATAACAAAATCATCACCTGCTTTGGCTTTCCCCAGATAATGTACGCAATCGGCCAGACCCTGTTCTGCCAAAACGCTTTCAACAAATCCTCTATCCGATGCTCGAATCTGAACTACAGCACCCAACTCTTCTGTAAAGAGCGCAGCCAGAATATCTTCATCAAACACACTGATATCAGCTTCAATGCCACAATGCCCGGCAAAAGCCATTTCAGCCAACGTGACCAGTAAACCACCATCAGAGCGATCATGATAGGCCAGTAATTTTTGTTCCGAAATCAGTTGCTGAATCGCATTGAAGAAACCAGCCAATTGTTCAGCACTACGTACATCTGCGGTTTTATTACCCAGTTGACGGTAAACTTGTGCTAATGCGGTACCGCCCAGTGTGTTCTTTCCTTGCCCCAGATCGATTAGTAACAATGCATTATCTTCATCGGTGGAAAGCTCCGGCGTTACTGTACGACGTACATCTTCCACTCTGGCAAAAGCGGTAATCACCAGCGACAAAGGCGCCGTCATCTCACGCTCTTCACCTTGTTCATGCCAGCGGGTTTTCATCGACATGGAATCTTTACCCACCGGAATAGTCAGCCCTAGCGCAGGGCATAACTCCTCGCCCACTGCTTTAACCGCCGCATACAAACCGGCATCCTCGCCAGGATGACCCGCAGCGGACATCCAGTTCGCTGAAAGTTTAATGCGCTTTAAATCCTGAACATAAGCAGAAGCGATATTGGTCAAAGCTTCACCGACAGCCATACGGGCAGAAGCAGCAAAATCCAACAAAGCGACCGGCGCACGTTCCCCCATAGACATCGCTTCGCCATAGTAACTATCAAGGCTGGCGGTGGTGACAGCGCAGTCCGCAACCGGGATCTGCCACGGACCCACCATTTGATCACGGGAAACCATGCCAGTGACAGAGCGATCGCCTATCGTTATCAGGAAGGTTTTCTCTGCCACCGCAGGTAAATGCATAATGCGCTTAACGGCTTCTGTCAGATCGATATCCCGGCGTTCAAGGCTTTCGCCTCCGGCTTTTAATGTACTGACATTACGCAACATTTTTGGCGTTTTACCTAGCAGTACATCCAGAGGCATATCGATTGGCTGGTTATCAAAGTGTTCATCATTAAGCAGTAAATGACGTTCTTCTGTTGCCTCGCCGATAACGGCATAAGGCGCACGCTCACGCCGACAAATCTCTTCAAACTGCGGAAGTTGTTCCGGCGCAACCGCCAGTACGTAACGCTCTTGTGATTCGTTACACCAGACTTCCAGAGGACTCATCCCCGGCTCATCATTAAGAATTTTGCGCAACTCAAACCGTCCACCGCGACCACCATCACTGACCAGTTCAGGCATCGCATTGGAAAGCCCTCCAGCCCCCACATCATGAATAAACAGGATCGGGTTGTTTTCACCTAACTGCCAACAGCGATCGATCACCTCCTGACAACGGCGTTCCATTTCCGGGTTATCCCGTTGAACCGAAGCAAAATCCAGATCAGCATCGGATTGCCCTGACGCCATAGAAGATGCGGCCCCGCCACCCAAGCCAATGTTCATGGACGGGCCACCGAGCACAATCAATTTTGCGCCAACAGAGATTTCACCCTTTTTGACATGTTCATCTCGGATATTACCGATCCCACCTGCCAGCATGATGGGTTTGTGATAACCACGTAATTCGCTGCCGTTATGACTGTTGACTTTTTCTTCATAAGTACGGAAATAACCCAACAACGCCGGGCGACCAAATTCATTATTAAATGCCGCCCCCCCTAAAGGGCCTTCCATCATGATATCCAAAGCACTAACGATACGCTCCGGTTTACCGAAATCCTCTTCCCACGGCTGTTCAAAACCCGGTATCCGCAGATTAGATACCGAGAATCCCACCAGACCCGCTTTTGGCTTGGCGCCACGGCCCGTCGCCCCTTCGTCGCGGATTTCGCCGCCAGAACCTGTCGATGCGCCCGGCCAAGGAGAAATCGCAGTCGGGTGATTATGCGTTTCCACTTTCATCAGAATATGGGCCTGCTCCTGATGGTAATCATATGAACCGTTTTCTGCTCTGGCAAAGAAACGGCCGACAGAAGATCCCTCCATCACAGCCGCGTTATCTTTATAGGCTGACAGGACATAATCGGGTGTCTGCTCATAGGTGTTTTTAATCATTTTGAACAATGATTTTGACTGCTCCTGACCATCAATAATCCAGTCAGCATTAAAGATTTTATGGCGGCAATGTTCAGAGTTAGCCTGAGCAAACATATAAAGTTCAACATCTGTTGGATTGCGCCCTAATTTCTGGAAAGCCTCCATCAGATAATCAATTTCATCCGAAGCCAACGCCAATCCAAGCTCCGTATTGGCTTGCTCCAACGCGCCGCGTCCTGCTTGCAGAATATCAATGCGTTTTAACGGAACAGGTTGTTGACGAGAAAACAATTTTTCCGCCTGTTCTAATTGAGTAAAGACCGTTTCCATCATCCGATCATGCAGCAATGATGACAATATTTGCCACTGTGCATCACTCATTTCGCCACTTTGGATGTAATAAGCCAAGCCACGCTCCAGACGCACGACCTGGGACAGACCACAATTATGAGCAATATCGGTTGCTTTGGAAGACCACGGTGAAATCGTTCCCGGACGAGGCGTCACTAACAGTAACGTACCTTGGGGTTCATGTTCAGCCAGCGAAGGTCCATATTTCAGTAACTGTTGTAACTTTGCTGAATCAACGTCACTCAAAGGTGCATTAATCTCTGCAAAATGAACATATTCCGCATAAATATCATTGACCGGAAGTTGCTGTTCTTGACACACAGAAAGGAGTTTAGTGATACGAAATGCAGATAAAGCAGGTGAACCACGTAGAATTTTCATAGTAATCAATTCTCTCATCTTAGAAGCAAAGCTTAATAGATGCCTAAGGGGAAATGAGTGCATTATAGAGGATTGTCATCCATGACGAAACCGTTTGCGTGACGATTATTACCGCCAATTATCCTTTGTCCAAGTCATGCAAATAGTATCAATTAGGTTGCACAGCCGGTTTTTGTTCCGCAAAATGCTCAGTCACTGGAAATTTAACCATAATAAAATAGCGCGTTTCCGCATAGCACCACACCGCGTTACACCGAGATAACATATTGAATAATATGAAAATAAATTATTTCGTTATCATTGTTATCGCTCTTTTTTCTGCCGCCATCATCAGTCTGAACATCAGTTGGCCGAATAAACAGCAGGAGCAGATTAACAGGATCATGACCAGAGGAGAGCTACGGATCAGCACCATTAGCTCACCTCTGATCCACCTTACCAGTAAGAAAGAACCAAATGGATTCGATTACGAACTGGCACAACGCTTTGCTGATTATCTTGGCGTCAAATTGGAAATCAAATTCAGAAAAAATATCAATCAGTTATTCGACGACCTGGAAAATGGCGACGCTGATTTTCTGGCCGCCGGCTTGACCTATCATCAAGAAAGGCTGGCTCAAACCCGCGCAGGTCCGGCTTACTACTCTGTATCCCAACAACTGATTTATCGCAAAGGAACTCCACGCCCTCGCTCTTTTAAAGACTTAAAAGGTAAACTGCTGGTCGCTTCCGGTTCTGCTCATGCCAGCACATTGAAAAAGCTAAAAACAGATGATTTCCCTGAGCTTGAATGGGAGGAAACACAACAATATAACACTCGCGAACTATTGGAACAGGTATCAGAAGGTAAACTGGATTATACGTTAGGTGACTCGATTAATGTCGCGTTGCAGCAACGTACTCACCCTAATCTGGCCGTCGCTTTTGATGTGAGTGAAGATAACCCGCTGACATGGTATTTAAAACGCATTGACGACTACAGCCTTTACGCTGCCATGCTGGATTTTTTCAGCCAGCTAACGGAAAAAAATGTCATGCCCCGATTGGAGGAGAAATATTTTGGTCACGTCCACTCATTTGACTATTTCGATACACTCTCTTTTCTCAGTGCCATTGATAATATTCTGCCCATCTATCGGCCACTATTTGAAAAATATTCCGGTGATATCAGTTGGCAATTACTCGCTGCCATTGCCTGGCAAGAGTCACATTGGGACCCACTGGCAACCTCACCCACGGGTGTACGTGGCCTGATGATGTTAACTAGCCAGACCGCTAAAGGGTTAGGCGTCGTTGATCGCCTTGATCCAGAGGAGAGTATTAAGGGCGGCGCAATCTATCTGCAAAATCTAATGAAACGATTACCTGAAAATATTCCTAAAGATGAGCGTATCTGGTTTGCACTGACTGCTTACAATATGGGTTATGGACATATGTTAGATGCCCGTAAACTGACGGCATCACAAAAAGGAAATCCTGATAGCTGGCTTGATGTCAAAAAACGGCTCCCGCTATTAAGTCAGAAAAAATATTATACAAATACCGCCTATGGTTATGCCCGTGGACATGAGGCATATCGCTATATTGAAAATATTCGCCGTTATCAGCTTAGTTTAGTCGGATATTTACAGGCCAAAGAAAATCGGAAAAAATTAATTTCCCAAGAAAACCAACCAAAATAAAAGTAAACAAATATAAGGCCCTAAGGAGTCAATTACAGCCATTATATATCCTCAGTTATATTATGTTTGACAACTAATCCAACTAACCATACTAAATTCGTCAAGACACTATCTCTCCTAAAGGATAAATCATGATTAATTTAGATATTAACGAACAAAACAAAATTATGGTTGTCAGCAGCCATGTATTTAGTCCGACGACTGCGAATGGTCGTGCTTTTACAGAGTTAATCGAAGCATTAAAAAAGAACAATTTCGCTGTTATCCTGGCTGCTACATTCCAAGATGGCATAGCCACAGTTTCTTCTGATTCTTCACTATGCTGTATTTTTGTTGATTGGACTTCAGGAGATAATAACTACGAATCTCATAAACAAGTCTTAGAATTACTGAAAGAAATACGCAAACACAATACAACCATTCCGGTATTGTTGACCGCGGAATATTCCAGCATCGACACGCTGACACTTGAAGTCATGGGATTGGCAGATGAATTCGTCTGGATGCTTGAAGATACGGCTGGATTTATCGCTTCTCGCGCCGGTTCGCTAATTAAGAAATATCACGCTCAATTATTACCGCCTTTTACTCGTGCATTACTGCAATACACCCAAGAATCACCAGAATATTCCTGGACTGCTCCTGGACATCAAGGCGGTGTCGCACTGACTAAGACGGCGGCAGGAAGAGAATTAATTAATTTCTTTGGGGAAAATCTATTCAGGAGCGATATTGGCATAGAAAGAAAAATACTTGGTTCACTGCTAGATCATACCGGTGCTATCAAAGAGTCAGAAGAATATGCCGCAACTATTTTTGGCGCCCACCAAAGTTATTGCGTTCTTAATGGCACTTCGGGTTCTAACCGTATTATCATGGGCGCCATTATTGGTGAGAAAGAGATTGTTATATGCGATCGCAATTGCCATAAATCTATTGGACAAGGTTTAATCATGACCGGAGCTTTGCCCGTATATCTCATTCCTCAACGCAACCGCTATGGCATTATCGGTCCGATTCCTAAAGATCAATTTCAACCAGAATATATCCAACAACTCATTAATAAACACCCACTAAAAGAGTGCTCAGTAGACAATAAGCCTGTTTATGCGGTCATCACCAACTGTACTTACGATGGAATATGTTATCACGCGGAACAAGCACAAGATTTACTCGCAAAAAGTGTTGATCAAATTCACTTTGATGAAGCTTGGTTTGCTTATGCTCGTTTTAATCCTATGTATAAACATCGTTACTCAATGCGTGATGACCCAAAGGATTTTGGCAATAATGGCCCGACAATCTTTGCCACTCAATCCACGCATAAGATGTTGGCGGCGCTATCACAATCATCGTATATCCATATCCGCAATGGTAAAAAACCCGTTGAACATTCCCGTTTCAACGAGTCTTATATGATGCACTCCACAACTTCACCGCTATATTCTCTTATCGCCACTAATGAAATTGCAGCGGCCATGATGGATGGTCCACAGGGGCAAAGATTGATACAAAACGCTATTAATGAAGCCGTAGACTTCCGTCTGACATTAGCAAAAATCCATCATCAATTTAAACAAAAAGATGATTGGTTCTTCTTACCTTGGAATGCCAGAGAGATTATCAGCGCAGATAGCGGTAAATTAATTCCCTTCCATGAAGCAAACAGAGAACAATTGGCAACGGACCCTTCCTGTTGGGTATTAAAAGAGGGAGACAAATGGCATGGATTTACCAATCTATCAGAAGAATGGTGTCTGCTAGATCCAACAAAAGTTGGTATTTTATGCCCAGGCATGAATGACAATGATGAATTGCTGGAAAATGGCATTCCAGCCGAAATTCTTTCCGCTTATCTCAGTCAGCATGATATTGTGCCGGCACGTACCACCGATTTTATTGTTCTTTGCCTGTTTTCTATCGGCGTCACCAAAGGTAAATGGGGAACATTGATTAATGTATTATTAAATTTCAAGAAACATTATGACGCTAATACTTCACTTAAACAATGCTTACCAAAACTCGCGAAGCAATACCCTGAATATTACGAAAATATGGGACTCAAAGATATTTCGGATAAAATATTTGGGTATATAAAAGAATATGAAATAGATATTGAGCAAAAGAAATCATTTAGCCAATTACCTGAGATAGTGAAACTCCCCCGACAAGCACACCTTGATCATATGGGAGGCCGTACTGAACATCTACCACTTAATGAACTGGCAGGGCGCATATCGGCTGTTAGTGTCATTCCTTATCCACCAGGTATACCAATCATCCTACCGGGAGAACGTTTTGGTGATCAACATGCCCCCCGGTTACAATATATTCGCCAGATCGGTGAATGGAATAACAAGTTCCCAGGCTTTGAAAAAATCCTGGAAGGCGCAGAGATGATAAACGGCGAGTACCATATCTGGGTACTAAAAGAGTGAATCAAGAATGCCTATTGATTGTCTTCCTGCTGTTTTCTGGCGGCTTTTAATGCTTTATGTTGTTGCCGACGTTGTTTGAAAAAAGCACTCAACATCGTCGAACATTCCTCAGCAAGTACGCCGCTGGTAATATCAATTTGATGATTCATGCCAGGATAGCGCAATATATCAACCAAAGAACCTACGGCGCCAGTTTTCATATCACTGGCGCCATAAACCAGCCGCTGTATTCGGCTATGTATCATGGCACCAGCGCACATAGTGCAAGGCTCAAGCGTGACGTATAAGGTGGTATTTATCAAACGATAATTGTGTAACTGTTCTCCCCCTTTGCGTAACGCAATAATTTCGGCATGAGCGGTAGGATCATGCGCGATAATAGACTGATTCCAACCTTCCGAGATGATTTTATTATCAGCAACCAATATAGCACCAACAGGTATTTCCCCCTGCTCCCACGCCTTTATTGCCCGTTCAATGGCCTGCTGCATCCAATATTCATCACTATATATTTCAGTCACTACGGTATCCCATTTGATTACATCAGGGACAATTATAACGATTTGTTTTACTTGTTTTCCAGATATATTTTCTTATTAATCCATTGGGAATATACACCCGAGATTATTTTATATATTTATTGCTGATAAAACACCCAGAAAATTAACAACTAAATATATAATGCAATTCTATCTTATGACATTTTTATATTTCCTTTAAATCAATTAAAATCCGATTGCAAGATATTGTCCAACTACATAGGCATCAGCAGATAATTTGATTTCATTTCCAAGATAATCGAAAGCTTTACCAGCTACCCAAGCGTTAAAACTATTCAATGTTCCGTTGGATAATGCAGCCATTGGAAGTGCCCACCCACCACCATCTGTCATAAAAACCCTCAAGCAACTATAACAGCCATGAAAAATATAATTAAAGCGAAATCATAAGAATCAGAGATAAAAATTATACATATAAATTTTTTTATTTTTCCTGCCACACCTTTTATCTCAACCTCCAATATAAATCTTTCCATATATAAACCATCAAAGATAGTTAGTAGAAACAAAACATTAATACCTTAGGTATATTTTCGATTAAAAATATTGACTATTTATTACTACCAATTACATATAAATAATTAACATCTTAAATTATAAATTAACGGACACTATCTTTACAACAACTCAAGGTATGGTCTATAAATACATAACCTAATTTGAGGAAAGTATATGAGTCTCAAAAATGATTTTAAGAATTTTTCTACTAGCAATAATGCTAATGTAGTAAATCAAGAAAAATACGAAAAAATCCTGAGTTTGTATTCTGAGTTTCTACCAGATAATGTCCCCACTCATTTATTAAATAAGGTATTACGTCGATCGTCAACAATAGTCTCTGTTGTGGCTAATTTCATCACGACACAATCTGGTGATCGTGTTCTCGATAATGGCGATATCACTAAACTCAACACTCAATTAAATAGAGAGTTAGAACAAAAAATCATAACTAAAATTTCCAATTACGCATTGGAAAAATTAAAAAATATTGCAGATATTCCTAATAAAAATGTACTTGTGAAAAACCGAAACTTATTGGAAAAGTTAATTCCGGTAGGTGTATCACCTCTTTGGCCGACTGACATACCACCAAATGGTGGGTGAAATGTAATGGAACGATCTTCGATAAAACTTTATATCTAAAATTAGCGGAAGTTTGTCTTAGTGGCAAGTTACCTATATAAGGGCATCAAAGCCACATAACCTAGCGTTTAACTATACGATGAGGGCAGCATAATGAGCACGTTGGTACTTGACGAAATCCCGGTAGGAATACCACTTCCCTGGCCGGCTGACATACCACCAAATGGGTGGGTGAAATGCAATGGAGCAATCTTTGATCAAACTTTATATCCAAAATTAGCGCAAGCTTATCCTACTGGTAGATTACCTGATTTACGTGGTGAATTTATCCGGGGCTGGGATGATGGGCGTGGGGTGGATCTTGGCCGATATCTATTATCCTGGCAACTGGCAGATATTGCTCCACATAGTCACAGAGTTGTTCGGATGTGGTCCCACTCAAATGGTGGAACCGATGGGGTGGGTGCGGCAGGCCGTATTCTCAATAGTGTCTACCAAAACGTTAACTACGGCATTGATCCGCGCGGACTAGGTATCGCTATCGGTATGGGATCTGGTGGTTACGGTTACATGGATAATGTGATTGCCGCTTCAACGGGAATAGAAACACGTCCACGAAACGTGGCATTTAATTACATTGTGAGGATTGCATGATGAATAAAGCTGTACTGGATAAAAATAATATTGCCATCAGTGCCGGAAGTATCGTTGTATTTAATTACGATGCGATTACGCTGGAATATTTAAACAGTTCTGATGAGTACCTTCCCGTTGGTATCGGCCTTCCTGCTAACTCCTGCACAGACGCACCACCTAAAACCCAAGAGGGATATATCGCTTGTCGTTCACCTGATTTAACCGGCTGGCAAATGGTACCAGATTATCGAGGGAAAATAGCTTACAACATCCAAACTGGGGAACAGAAGGAAATCATTGAACCGGGTGAATTACCAGAAACGCTGACATTCAAACAACCAAGCACCGATTTTGATAAGTGGGATGGCGAAAAATGGGTAACAGATATTGAAGCTCAAAAAGCCAATCAGATTAAACAGGTAGAACAACAACGTGTTATTCTTCGCCAGCAGGCAAATGAAGCCATCATTTTATTACAATATGCTATTGAGACTGAGATGGCCTCAGACGCAGAGAAAGCATTATTACTTGCCTGGAAGAAGTATGTGGTATTACTGAGCCGTATTGATACCTCAATGGTTTCAGATATTGAGTGGCCACAAATACCAGAATAATACAATTATCAAGACTAGACATTATTCTATCCCCGATCTTTTTTCAGTGATAATAATGACTATTTTGACCGGCTGATTTCCTATGCTTTTGGCGTCTCAATCCGGTCAAATATGATTTATAATTAGAATTATGGGCTGCATGGCAGCCCTTTTTTTATTTTATTTTTCAGGAGATAACATCTATATCTATGGAAAAAACATAAAAAAAATATAATAACCTAACCAATAGATAAAATAATAATACTTTCGTAGCTGCTATTTTTACACCCTGTATTTTAATAAAACTTGTGAAAACCATTATTAAAATTGCCGGAAGAAATAAGATAAAATAATTTTCAGATATAAAACATAAACATCTTGAATATCCTTTCGATTACAATATGTTAAACAATTTATTGTCATCAGTCATACATAAATAATCAATCGCTTAAGTTATAATATAATCTTATTATCCTCTTTTTGGAGTAGACTATAATTGAAATCAATCTCAAAAAATTACCTATACTATAACTCAACATGCTAATTATAACAGAACATTATTTTATTTAAGGAAAGTGTATATGAGTCCCAAGAATGATTTTAAAGCTTTTTCTATTAATAATAATGCCAACATAGTGAGTCAACAAGAATATGAAAAAAGTCAGAATTTACAAACCGGGTTTCCACCAGAAGATATTACTACTCATGTGTTAAATAAAGCATTACGTCAATCATCAACAATAGCCTCAGCCGTGGCTGATTTTATCGCGACACAATCTGGCGATGATGTTCTGGATGATGGAGATATTGTTAAACTCATCACACAATTAAATAGAGCGTTAGAACAAAAAATTATCACTAAAATTTCCAGCTCCGCCTTAGAGAAAGCAAAAAATGGCGCAGATATTCCTAATAAAAATGCATTTATGAAAAACTTAGGTTTACATGAAGCTGCAAAACGGGAAATAGGAACTGGCGTTAATCAAGTTCCAGATATGTCGTTTTTCAACGCAAACCTAAGTTCTACCGGCTGGCAGAAATTACCTTCGGGTTTAATTGAAATGTGGGGGTTTGTACTAGTTCACGGCTATGGTTCTATGGAGGCCGGGTATTTAAATAATTTCCCAATACCATTTCCGAACGCATGTTTAAATATTGTGTTAGCTAACGGTGGTTATAATCCTCAAGATTCTGGAATATGTTCAGTACACGTAGTAGATCGGAGTCAATTCCGATGTTATAGAAGCCCTACTAATCATCCTACGCCTGTTGGCGCGTATTTTAGGGCGATAGGATTTTAATTTAATAAAAATCAACTTGCCATGTTCACTTAATTAGCATGGCAAAAAATCATGAACAATAAGAACCATGCATTTAACGCATTAAATAAGGAATCACTTTTACAATAATTCAATATATTATCTATAAAGTTTATCACTTAATTTAAGGAGTATACTATGAATCCTAAAAATGATTTTAAGGCTTTCTCTATTAGTCATAACGCCAATGTAGCAAGCCAAGAAAAATATGAAGAGAGTCAAAATTTGAAGACTGGGTTTGAACCCGATGGTATTACCACCCATATATTAAATAAAGCATTACGTCAATCATCCACAATATCCTCTGTAGTTGCTAATTTTATCGCGACACAATCTGGCAATGATGTTCTGGATGACGGAAATATAGAGAAACTCAACGCTCAATTAAATAATGCTCTGGAACAGAAAATGGCACCAAAGGTTCCCGATGCCTCATTAACTCAGAAAGGTATTGTTCAGCTTACCGATGTGGTTGGTAATAGTAATTCACTCGCTGCAACTCAGAAGCTTGTTTCTGATGTAAATGATAATGCTAACAATAAATTAGCCAAAAACCAAAATGGGGCAGATATTCCCAATAAAAACGAGTTTGTGAAAAATCTCGATTTGTTGGAAACCGTCAATTTGGCGAAAAACGCTGTACCGAATAGCAGGAGAATTAACGGCAAAGCGCTAACTGAAGACATCAATCTGGTAGCCGGAGATGTGGGGGCGTTTTCACGTGCGGAAGTTGACGAGCGATATCAAAAGAAAGGCCCTAATCAGTGGTGGCGGAAAATAGGAGCCGGTGGAGACAAAGGAAGTAGCATATCACTGAGTCAGGATATACGAGGACGATGTATATATTTACGTACTGTTAGCCAAGGTATATTTTTACCTTTACAAATGCCTCCGATCGATAATATTTTGGTTGGTACAGGGTATGGTTCAAAAGGATGGCTCGTTGTGCATTCGTCAGATGCAGGGCTGAGGTTATCTATAGTAAACCAAGAGGATTGTCCTGATATTACAGAAATTTATATTGCTGATTAAAATTATGGGCTGCATAGCAGCCCTTTTCCCATTTTATTTTTTAGCAAAAAATTTATTCCTCTATTTGATATAAATATTTATCTATATTTATCGAACAAACAAAAAAATATAATAATTCAATCAACAGACAAAACAATACTATTTTCGTAACCACTATTCTGACACCATCTATTTTAATAAAACTTGTTAAAACCGTTTGAAAATTGACAAAATAGACAAGATAAAATAATTTACAAATGTAAAATAAAAAACTTTGAATATGCTTTCTATTACAAGACGTTAAACGATTTATTACCGTCAGCCACATACAAACAATCAATCGATTGATTAATAATGTAATCTTATTATCCTATTTTTGGCGTAGACTATAATTGAAATCAATCTCGATAAATTACCTGTACTATAACTCAATATGTTAATTATAAAAGAATATTATTTACTTAAGGAATATATGTATGAGTCCTAAGAATGATTTTAAAGCGTTTTCTACTAGCAATAATGCTAATGTAGCCAGTCAAGAAATATACGAAAAAAGTCCGAATTTACAAACTGGATTTCCTCCAGAAAATATTACCTCTCATATATTAAATAAAACATTACGCCAGTCGTCCACAATAGCCTCTGTTGTCGCTGATTTTATTGCGACAGAATCTGGCAGTGATGTCTTAGATGATGGTAATATAGCCAAACTCACTACACAATTAAATAAAGCGTTAGAAAAAAAAAATTACAACAAAAATTCCCGACGCCTCATTAACACAGAAAGGTATTATTCAGCTTACAAATGTGGTTGGCAATAGCAATACACTGGCTGCAACTCAGAAGCTTGTTTTCGATGTAAATGATAACGCCAATAAAAGACTAGAAAAAACGCAAAACGGCGCGGATATTCCAAATAAAAATGCGTTTGTGAAAAACTTAGGTTTAAATGAAGCGGCAAAACGGGAAGTGGGAACCGGAGTTAATCAAATTCCAGATATGTCATTTTTCACCTCAAACTTGGTTCAGAATGGTTGGCAAAAATTACCCTCAGGTTTAATTGAAATGTGGGGAATAGCAATAGTTTCTCTCGGTGGAAATCCTAATGGCGGATATATTAATAACTTTCCAATACCATTCCCAAATAAATGTTTTAGCATCACGTTAACTCACAATGATTGGGACCCCGGATCAGCAGGAATATTCGGGGCATCCGTATTAAATCAAAGTCAGTTCAAATGTTATAGAAGTTCTACCCCTTATGCACTTGATGTTTATACCTATTTTAGGGCAATAGGATATTAATTAAAAACAATTAATTCATTATGATGATTATTTAATTAAATTTGGCAGAGAATTATGAACGATAAAAACTATGTATTCAGTGCATTAAATAGAGCATTTTATCCACTATTATTACAACAGAATTATATTGAAGCTGGCTCATGGCCAAATGACCCTTTACCTGTAACTGATAATATATTCAATGAATTTTCAGGAATCCCACCCATAGGAAAAATACTTTCCTGTGGTGAAGATGGTCTTCCTTGCTGGGAAGATATCCCACCACCAACAAAAGAGGAATTGATATTTATAGCGGAAAGCCAAAAAACACAATTTATATCTCTTGCAAATGAAAAAATAACTCCACTTTTTGATGCAAAAGAACTTGATATAGCAACAGACGAAGAGATGCTATTACTCAAAGAATGGAAAAAATACCGAGTGATGCTTAACCGGGTTGACACTTCAAACGCACCAGAAATTGACTGGCCAATTAAGCCATTATCGTAATTAACAAAAAGACCGGGATTCAAACAGAACCCGGTCTTAATTATTTTATTATTGCTGATGCTACAATGATAAATATTCTGTCATCATACAACCCATTCTCCGTCAATATTTATTAACTCATGCGACATTAGTTACATTACCCATCATCGAAATTTAATTTCCAGAATGAACCTTTCAATCTGAAAATTACTTAAAATGGCTTCCATAAGAGGAAATTAATCATTTCGATATATTTTCAATTAAAACATATTGAATTATTTATTACCTAAAATATACGAAAAATAATTAACCTCATAAGATATAAAGATATTTAATTATTTCTTATCATCTCTATACTATAAATATTGATAAATTACCTCTACAATAACTTAAGATATTATCTATAAAACTCACCATTGAACTTCAGGAAAATATATATGAATCCCAAAAATGATTTTAAAGCGTTTTCTATTGATAATAACGCTAATGTAGTGAGCCAAGCAATATATGAAGGAGAGCAAAGTTTAAAAACTGGGTTTACAGAAAATGATAGAATTTCCCGTCATGTATTAAATAAAGCATTACGTCAGTCGTCAACTATATCCTCTGTCGTAGCTGATTTTATCGCGACAGAATCTGGCAGTGATGTTTTGGATGATGGTAATATAGCCAAACTAACTGCACAATTAAATAAAGCGTTAGAACAAAAAATTATAACTAAAATTCCCGATTTCGCATTGGAAAAAGCAAAAAATGGGGCAGATATTCCTAATAAAAATGAGTTTGTAAAAAATCTCGGTTTATTGGACTTATTATTAGCAGGTACTCCTCTGTTTACACAAGGGGGTAATTTCATGACTTTTAAAATTCCATTTTTCATCGGATCAGAGAGAAAATATATCTTATTCCAATCTGTATATGCAAAGGCTCCCAGTTTAGGTAACGAGGGAACATTCACTATCACATACCCAATTGCATACTCTTATGAACCTCATGCTATACTTTCCAGCATGGGAGGATATATCAGTGGAGGTAACTATGGTGAAGGAGCTGAAATATTAAAAATCAATAAAGAAAACCTAGTAATAATATCACACTGGCAGTCTCGTGATACAACCTTTCCGCCTGTACGCATATTTGTAGTAGGGATATCTAATAACTAACTTTCAACGCTAATAGTTGTTATCTATCTCACATTTTATAATTATTTTGATAAAACCCCAGAAATTAACTGGCCAATTGCTCCATTATCGTAATTAACAAAAAGACCGGAATTCAAACAGAACCCGGTCTTAATTATTTTATTATTGCTGATGCTACAATGATAAATATTCTATCATCATACAATTCATTCTCCGTCAATATTTGTTAACTCATGCAACATTAGTTACATTATCCATCATAGAAATTTAATTTCCATAACAAACCTTTCAATATAGAAATTATTTAAAATGGTTTCCATAAGATAAAATTAATCATTTCGATATGTTTTCAATTGAAATATATTAAATTATTTATTACTTAAAATATACGAAAAATAATTAACATCATAAGATATAAAGATATTTAATTATTTCTTCTCATCTCTATACTATGAGCGTTGATAAATTACCTCTACAATAATTTAAGATATTATCTATAAAACTCACCATTGAACTTCAGGAAAATATATATGAATCCCAAAAATGATTTTAAAGCGTTTTCTATTGAAAATAACGCTAATGTAGTGAGCCAAGCAGTATATGAAGGAGAGCAAAGTTTAAAAACTGGGTTTCCAGAAAACGATAGAATTTCCCTTCATGTGTTAAATAAAGCATTACGTCAGTCATCAACTATATCCTCTGTCGTAGCTGATTTTATCGCGACAGAATCTGGCAGTGATGTTTTGGATGATGGTGATACCGCAAAACTCACTACTCAATTAAATAGAGCATTAGAACAAAAAATTATAACTAAAATTTCCGACTCCGCATTAGAAAAAGCACAAAACGGCGCAGATATTCCCAATAAAAATGCGTTTGTGAAAAACTTAGGTTTAAATGAAGCGGCAAAACGGGAAATAGGAATTGGGGTTCATCAGATTCCAGATATGTCGTTTTTCACCGCAAACTTAGCTCAGGCTGGCTGGCAAAAATTACCTTCAGGTTTAATTGAAATGTGGGGAATTGCACTAGTTAACGGTAGTTTATCTACTAACGCCGGGTATTTAAATTATTTTCCAATACCATTCCCGAATAAATGTTTAAATATCACATTAACTCATTCTGGCCATACTCCTGAAGCAGCCGGGATATTCTCAGTAATGATAGAAAATCAGAGCCAGTTTCGATGTTTTAGAAGTCCTACCGGTTTAGATGCTGATGTTATAGCATTTTTTAGAGCAATAGGGTATTAATTTTATAAAGCATGACCGATTAACCCATTATCGTAATTAATTAATAAAAGGCCGGCATTAAGACAGAACCCGGCCTCAATTATTTTATGAATAAAACAACCTGAGACTCATTGCATCGAATGTAACAGAGTGGCTATCACCGCCGATGTGAAAAACAAAAGATGCTATTATGTAGTACTAGACTTATATCGTGCTAGACTTCGTTTTTCCATGTAATTTATACTATGTAGCAATGCAACCAGTGTGTAATAGAATGGAATAAGAACCGGCGATAACACACTAAATATAAAGTGAAGAAAAAGTTAATTTATTGAAATGTCGTTATTAATCAAAAAAAGCTGTATCAATTGTGATATGTGTGAACCCGAATGTCCCAATCAAGCAATATCAATGGGAGATGAAATCTATGAAATCGATTCTGAGCGTTGCACCGAATGCATCGGTCATTATGATACTCCAACCTGTCACTCAGTCTGTCCGATAAATAATACTATTATTACCGATCCAGACCGACAAGAAACAGAAGAACAACTGTGGGATAAATTTGTGTTACTTCATCATGCAGATAAAATCTGAAATCAACGCTCAAGAATAACGGTCGCACAGGCATAGCGACGCTCATCAGCCAATGTCACATGCAAGGAGGTCGCCCCCAATTGCTGAGCCAACGCTGCGGCCGCACCATAGAGTCGCAAAATCGGTTTTCCCAGTGCATCATTGACCACTTCAAACTGGTTAAATGCCAGCCCATTACGGATACCCGTTCCTAATGCCTTTGCTGCGGCTTCTTTTACCGCAAAGCGTTTAGCCAAAAAACGAACCGGTTTTTCATGTTGCTGATATTGTTCCCATTCTAATTCACTGAGAATGCGTTTTGCCAAGCGCTCGCCTGAGCGCTCGACAACCCCTTCAATACGGGCAATTTCAACAATATCTGTACCTAACCCAATAATAGCCATTAACGGCGAGCTTTCCGCATTTGGGTTTTCATATCTGCCACAGCAGCGGTCAAACCACTGAATACCGCACGTCCAATAATGGCATGACCAATATTCAACTCATAAATTTCTGGCAGAGCAGCAATACGTTGTACATTATGATATGTCAGCCCATGACCCGCATTCACCGTTAGACCTTTACTCGCTGCATAAGTCGCCGCTTCTTTAATACGATGAAACTCTTTTTCCTGTTCTACTTCATTTTCCGCATCGGCATAAGCACCAGTATGAATTTCAATGAAAGGTGCGCCAACTTCACTAGCCGCATCAATTTGTCGATGTTCCGCATCAATAAATAACGAGACAAGAATACCCGCATCAGATAGACGCTTAACCGCCGCAGCAACCTTATCTTTCTGACCAATAACATCTAAGCCCCCTTCTGTTGTCACTTCCTGCCGCTTTTCAGGCACCAAACAGCAAAATTCAGGTTTAATACGACAGGCAATATCCACCATTTCATCTGTCACGGCCATTTCAAGGTTCATCCGAGTCTGGATGGTTTTCTTCAACAATTCTACATCCCGATCGGTAATATGACGGCGATCTTCACGCAAATGAATGGTAATACCATCGGCTCCCGCTTGTTCCGCAACAAAAGCCGCTTGAACCGGATCAGGATAATTGGTACCGCGGGCATTGCGCACCGTCGCAATATGATCGATATTAACGCCTAATAATACTTCAGCCATATTTATCTCCTGTAGTCATATTAGAATATGACAAGTTTACACTTTCCATCTTGAAGAGAAACAAATTCATTAATTTTCTTTCTTTTCTGGCTTCTGATGTACAAACTGCCGAAATAATTCACGACTTTTTAAAGGTTTGCCACCCAGATAAGGTTTTAATGCAATACGTGTGAAACGCTTTGCTGCCTTTAATGTCGCAGAATCAGGGAATTCACGAGTCGCCAGTGATTTTAATTCGCGTCCGGTAAAACTGTAATGATCAACAACCAAACTAGCGATAAATCCTTTTTCTTCTCTATAACGGTAGGTCATCGTGTCAGCTACAGGTTCACCACTGCCCGCACAATGAAGATAATCAACGCCATAACCAAGATTTGCCAGCAACGCTAGTTCAAACCGACGTAATGCATATTCCGGTGTATATTCACTGGCGGCAAGAACTTGCAAGCATTGGAGATAATCAAAGAACAAGGCGGGATAAGCCGTTCCCTGTTCAAGCACTCTTGACAACAATTCATTGATATATAAACCGCTGTACAACACACTGCCGGTAAGAGGAAGGGCCAGGGAGATAGGATCTGCATCGCGCAGCGTTTTAATTGCCCCCCGCCCACTCCAACGAACCAGCAATGGGGTAAAGGGCTGCAAGCAGCCTTTTAAATTGGAACGACGGCTACGCGCACCTTTTGCCAACACGCTAATTCGCCCTTCATTTTCAGTGAATAGATCCAGTAACAGACTCGTTTCACTGTAAGGACGCCCATGAAGAACAAAAACACGTTGCCAACCGTCCACAGGGATGCCTTATTTCAAATCATCGACGTAACCCAAGCTACGTAACGCTCGCTCATCATCAGCCCAACCCGCTTTAACTTTAACCCACAGTTCTAAGTGGATTTTTACATCAAACAGCCTTTCCATATCCTGACGGGCCTCAATACCAATGGTCTTGATTTTACTGCCTTTATTACCAATAACCATTTTCTTCTGGCCTTCACGCTCAACCAAAATTAAGCCGTGGATATTGTAACCACCACGCTCATTCGCCACGAACTGCTCAATTTCAACCGTGACAGAATATGGCAATTCATCACCAAGAAAACGCATAAGCTTTTCTCGGATGATTTCAGAAGCCATAAACCGCTGAGAACGGTCAGTAATATAATCTTCCGGGAAATGGTGAGTCGCTTTCGGTATATATCCGCGCACAATTTTGGCAATCGTATCAACATTCATGCCTTTTTCAGCGCTCATGGGGACAACATCAAGAAAACTCATCTGTTTACTGAGAAAACCAATATGTGGCAACAAACTGGTTTTATCCGTCACGTTATCCACTTTATTGATAGCCAGTAAAACCGGACAACGCAGATTACGCAGTTTGTTCAGTACCATTTCGTCATCCGGGGTCCAATGAGTCCCTTCGACAACAAAAATAACCAACTCCACATCACCGATAGAACTGCTGGCCGCCCGGTTCATCAGCCGGTTAATCGCCCGTTTTTCTTCAATATGTAATCCCGGCGTATCCACATAAATAGTCTGATAAGCCCCTTCAGTATGGATACCCATAATACGGTGACGGGTCGTTTGCGGCTTACGAGAAGTAATAGATACTTTTTGACCTAAAAGCTGATTCAGCAACGTGGATTTCCCCACATTAGGCCGTCCAACTATTGCAACAAATCCGCAATAGGTTTCTTGTTCGCTCATTCAAGCTCCAGTTGTTTTAATGCTTGCTCAGCCGCTGCCTGTTCCGCTTTGCGACGGCTAGAGCCTGTTCCTTTAACTGGCAGTTCGATACCACTCACTTGACAGTGAATAGTAAATTCTTGGTCGTGAGCTTCACCACGAACCATAACAACCAGATATGACGGCAGAGGCAGATGATGCCCCTGCAAATATTCCTGTAAACGGGTTTTCGGATCTTTCTGTTTGTCGCCAGGACTGATTTCATTCAAGCGGGTTTCGTACCATCTCAGGATAATTCTTTCAATAGTCTGAATATCACTATCAAGGAAAATCGCACCAATCAATGCTTCGACGGTATCAGCCAGTATTGATTCACGACGGTAACCGCCGCTTTTCAGTTCCCCCGGCCCTAAACGAAGGCATTCACCTAATTCAAATTCCCTTGCTAATTCAGCCAGTGTATTACCACGCACCAATGTGGCGCGCATGCGGCTCATATCCCCCTCATCAACACGAGGAAAACGATGATACAACGCATTGGCAATAACAAAACTCAGGATTGAGTCACCAAGAAATTCCAGCCGCTCATTATGTTTACTGCTGGCACTACGATGAGTTAACGCTTGTATCAGCAGATCATGCTGCTCAAAAGTGTACCCCAGCTTACGCTGCAATCTGTTAATTACGATGGGATTCATGTGCTACCAATATCGGTCAGAATTCGTCAAATAAAAACGCACACGCAACAGACCTGTTACAGAAACCCCTGACAAAACTGTTGCGTTTGCACTGGCCCCTTATAGGAGCCAGTCATTAAGTTTGAAAGGACATTCTACACTGTGAGTAAAATTAATGCTTCGCTAATATAAAAATATTAATTAATTCCACCAATACGGCTGAAGCGAACTCCGGTAGGCCATTCCCCTTCCTGTTTTTCAAAACTCATCCAGATGGCGGAAGCTCGACCAACTAGATTCTTCTCAGGGACAAAACCCCATACACGGCTATCAGCGCTATTATCACGGTTATCACCCATCATAAAATAGTGGCCTTCGGGCACAATCCACATTCCCTCTGGCAAGCCAGGTTGACGGAAATTAGGCACCGATAATACACCTGGAATCTCCAAAATATGGTGAGTTGCCGCGCCCAAATTTTCAATCCGTTCACCCTGCCGCATACTGTAAGGCGGCAACGTTTCTTCAACGGGGATTTGGAAAACACCTACCTTCTTCAGACTTTCACCCTTGGAATCGACACCATACTGCTGCATTGTCCACTCACTTGGGAATAGTGAACCGTAAGAAACCGGTAATTCTTCCTGACAATTCCCTGTTTTGCTGCAATTAGAAAAAATACGCAGCTCTTTCTTTGCCGGATCATAAATAATTTTATCGCCCGGTAAACCAATCACCCGTTTGATGTAGTCAAAACTGGGGTCCAACGGGTATTTAAATACGGCAACATCACCACGCTTTGGTTCGCCGGTCTTAATCAATGTTGTTTGAGTGATAGGATCTTTCAGTCCGTATGAATATTTTTCCACCAGAATGAAATCACCAATCAATAAAGTTGGCATCATGGAACCCGATGGAATCTGAAAAGGCTCATAAACAAAAGAGCGCAGGATCAGAACCACGGCTAACACAGGAAAAATAGATGAACAAGTATCTACCCATGTTGGCTTGTTAATAGTCTCAGCCAGATGCTCCTGATCCATTGTACCTTCAGTCAACTCTTGCAATCTGGCAAGTTTTTTCTTGCGCGCTGGTGCCCATTTGAAACGATCAATACACCAAATAATGCCGGTGACTAACGTTGCCAACGTTAGGATCAGGGCAAAAGTGTTAGCCATTTAGACTCCTTACAAGCTTATTAATTGTCTTTACCAACATGAAGAATGGCTAAGAAAGCTTCCTGTGGTAACTCAACGTTACCCACTTGTTTCATACGCTTCTTACCCTCTTTCTGTTTCTGCAATAGCTTTTTCTTACGGCTGACGTCACCACCATAACACTTCGCCAAGACGTTTTTACGCAATTGCTTCACTGTTGAGCGAGCAATAATATGATTACCAATCGCAGCCTGAATTGCGATATCGAACTGCTGACGAGGAATAAGTTCTTTCATCTTCTCCACCAGCTCCCGGCCACGGTACTGCGCATTACCACGGTGAGTAATCAACGCCAATGCATCAACTCGTTCACCGTTAATCAATACATCCACACGAACCATATCAGATGACTGGAAACGAGTGAAATTATAATCCAGTGAAGCATAACCGCGAGAGGTAGATTTCAATCGATCGAAGAAGTCCAAAACCACTTCTGCCATCGGTATTTCGTAAGTCAGTGCAACCTGTTTACCGTGGTAAACCATGTTGGTTTGCACCCCGCGTTTCTCAACACATAAGGTAATGACATTCCCCAAGTACTCCTGAGGCAACAACATATGGCACTCAGCAATTGGTTCACGCAGCTCTTCAATATTATTCAACGGTGGTAGTTTAGAGGGGCTATCCACATAGACAATATCACGGCTAGTTGTCTCCACTTCATACACAACCGTTGGGGCCGTGGTAATAAGGTCGAGATCATATTCACGTTCCAGGCGTTCTTGAATAATCTCCATATGCAACAGACCAAGGAAACCGCAGCGGAAACCAAAACCCAATGCAGAAGAACTTTCTGGCTCATAAAATAGTGAAGCGTCATTCAGACTCAATTTACCTAGTGCATCACGGAACGCTTCATAGTCATCAGAACTAACAGGGAACAGCCCTGCATAAACTTGCGGCTTCACTTTTTTAAAGCCCGGAAGTGGTTTTTCCGCAGGTTGACGGGCCAATGTCAAGGTATCCCCGACAGGCGCGCCAAGAATGTCTTTAATTGCACAAACTAACCAGCCCACTTCGCCACAATCTAATACATCACGATCAACACGCTTAGGGGTGAAAATGCCTAGACGATCGGCGTTATACACCTGACCGGTACTCATCACCTTGATTTTATCACCCTTACGTAAAGTGCCGTTTTTAATCCGCACCAAGGAGACAACACCAAGGTAATTATCAAACCATGAGTCAATGATAAGAGCCTGTAATGGCGCATCAGGATCGCCTTCCGGCGCGGGAATCTCTTTAACCAAGCGCTCAATGACATCTTGTACGCCGACACCCGTTTTGGCTGAACAACGCACTGCATCAGTAGCATCAATACCGACGATATCTTCGATCTCTTCCGCTACACGCTCAGGCTCTGCCGCCGGCAAATCGATTTTGTTCAGAACAGGAACAACTTCTAGATCCATATCCAACGCGGTATAACAGTTAGCCAGCGTCTGGGCTTCCACTCCCTGTCCCGCGTCAACCACCAGCAACGCCCCTTCGCAGGCAGCTAGTGAGCGGGAAACTTCATATGAGAAATCAACATGCCCCGGCGTATCGATAAAGTTTAATTGATAGATTTGCCCATCATTCGCCTTGTAATCCAAGGTAACACTTTGGGCCTTAATGGTGATACCACGCTCACGCTCAAGATCCATTGAATCCAGCACTTGTTCTGCCATCTCACGATCTGTTAAGCCGCCACAAATTTGAATAATACGGTCAGATAACGTCGACTTACCGTGGTCAATGTGAGCAATAATGGAGAAATTTCGTATTTGCTTCATTATAAATATTTTTCTGCCTTGATATTTCTGAGTCATTCGCCTAATGGACACACGAGGGACATAAAGCGACGGTTTATTAGGTCGGCCACCGGCCTGAAAGGCTGTATTCTACATGCCAAATCCACGAAAACCTAGTCATGCCTGCGGCTTTAGAGTATGAGTTTTAAACGTTTTGGATGATTAAAATAGATTTATTCCCGACGCTGAATGTGAATGGCATCAGGAGGCAAGCCGATTTGTAAAACGACAGGTTGATATTCCAGCCGATTATCCCAGTAAGTGGCGATTCTGCGGGCAAAGAAGAATCCTAATGCGCCTCCTAAAACACCGCCACAAAACACCCACAATTGATTGGTTACCCATAACTGAAAAAGTACCCCACCGAGGAATAACCCAATAAGCGGAGTCAGATAAACCAGCAACGCCGAACGCAGCAAGCTCCCTTCCGGGATACCAACTTCCACTTTTTGCCCCGGTTGCAACGGTTGTAAAATCTCCAGTTCAAGCTGATGTATGCCATCAGACCCTAATTTATTAAGTAAATAAGAACCACACGTTGCTCGCGCCTGACAACTGCCACAGCCAGAAGAGGAACCATAACGTAATAATGCCCGTCCCTGTTGCCAGTGAATTACTGTTGCCCACTCTTTGACCATCAGTCAGCTCCTATAAATGCGACGCCAGCGGCGACACGCTTGGCGGTTGCCAATGGTAGTTCACCAATAATTGTCACCTCATTTGCTCCACGTATCACACTATAAATCGTTCGAGGCCCACCACGGAAAGGATATTCCAACTTACCGGTTTTATTAGCGTTAGTCACATTCACAGAAAAGCTAAATAAGCCATCGCTAAACATAATGGATTCAAGTGAGTCACTATTTGACAATTTACGACGATTACGTGAAACCTCAACGAAACCAGCCGGCAATTTACCCACTTTCCAATTGAATACGACCTTCTCTGACGGTGGAATGACCAGCATTGGCGGCATATTTAAGCGAGTAATCACACTCATTGCATCATTGATGCCCCCACCGATGGTGGAAGAAACCACCCTAAATTGTTCAAGTGCCTCACTATCACGATCAAGTAAATCAATACGTAATGGTAAATGAGTCTCTTCGTCGATTAGTAAAATATAATTATAACGCACTTCATCTTTTGAGGTGATACGTACAACCCTACAAGGCCGATCACCGATATGGGTACGACCAGCATCAATAAAATTGTAGTATTTTTTCAACTGATTAAAGTCAGCAAAAATGACGGCCGGTAAATAATCAATAATATGATTACCGCTAAGACTGAAAGCATCCAATCCGGGTTCAAAATAACTGATCTCATTACCACGCTGGACAATCTCCCGACGAGAACCATCCATCTGCATAATCTGAGCAATTGGAATATCATCGATAACGGCATGGCGATAACGAACTGAGACGATAGACTGCTGGTTGAGATTAATAAAAGCAAGCTCATAAGTCAGAGACTGAGTAGCATTTCCCATCTCCTGCAACAAAACCTCAGCGCTGCTAAGCTGCGCCGAGGCTTGTAAAGGAGCAAACAAGCAGCCTGCCAGCAAACAGACGGAAAACCAAATACGTTTCATTACTGCTATTGTGTTCCTAAAGATTGCGTTCCGGGAACCGGAATAGCAACCTGTGGTGAAATTCCCCGTTCGTCATTTTGCTTAAAATGCACACGGCGATCGAGTTCATATTGTTGCAGCATGATGTTAATACGCTTATTACGTTCCTGCATTTGAATGCGCTGATCATTGCCAAACAGATCATCACCGGAAGGCACTCCCAAACTCACCGGAGAAGCCGATCCCATCATTGGCAAAGTGTTAAATGCGGGCGTATCAGATTGATATTCAAGATCCTCAACACTATGGCTGTTGTACTGCTGTACACCAACCAATACTGCCAGCGAGACACAGGCTGCAACACTCACTTGAACCATTTGACTCACCCAAGGGCGAAGCTTTTGCCAGAACGGCATTTTTTGCCAGCTCTCTGGTTCAGGTTGGGATTCAGGAATAGCCCCAGCAATGGAATGAACTGGCTCTTTTTCAAGCGCCAATGCAACCCGACTAGCAATATCCAGATGCAATACTTCTGTCACATCACCGCGCAATGTGTCACGGATCAAGTGGTAATTTTCCCAGCGTTTCTGCATTACAGAATCTTTAGACAAAATACTAACGACTTCACTATCAAGAGTTTCGCCATCCATCAATGCGGAAAGTTTTTCTCTTTGCATGTCAAAGTACCCTTCAGTATTGTTCCACTATTTTTAATTTTAAATCAGTGGTTGAATGTTATCATCAATGGCTTCCCTTGCACGGAAGATGCGGGAACGAACCGTACCTACCGGACAATTCATAATGGTAGCTATTTCTTCATAGCTTAACCCATCTAATTCCCTCAGCGTTATTGCTATTCGCAAATCTTCGGGAAGAGATTCAATGGTGCGGAAAACCACCTGCCTCAATTCTTCTGACAACATTAAGTTCTCAGGGTTCGAAATTTCTTTTAATCCATTCGAAATTTCATAATTTTCTGCGTCACTGGCATCCAAATCACTGGACGGCGGACGGCGCCCTTGAGCGGTCAGATAATTCTTCGCAGTATTTACTGCTATACGATACAACCAAGTATAAAAAGCACTATCACCACGAAACGAAGCCAATGCCCGATAGGCTTTAATAAATGTTTCCTGAGCAACGTCAGGAACATCACCCTGCGGAATATAGCGGGATAAAAGACTCGCCACTTTATGCTGATATCTGACTACCAGTAGGTTAAACGCCTTTTGGTCACCTGTCTGCACTCGCTCAACCAGCATTTGATCCGTTAACTGCTCGCTCATCCGAGGTTAAATCTCCCGAAGCAAAGCTCCACATTGATATTTACTGAACTAACCATGATGTCCTATTCCCAAGCAAGCATGGCTTTGAGTAATAAAATTCTGCGAAGTTCAATTTCCGCCATCATTTTGTTGCAATCATCGCCTTTCTCATATCTGATAGGCTAACATGATTTTTACCCATCTTCTTCATACATCATCAATTATGCAATCATTATTCTCACAACATTACAGCGATGTACTTATTATCGGCAGCGGTGTCGCCGGCCTATCTCTGGCTTTACGGCTGGCCTCACAATATAAAGTCACTGTATTAAGTAAGAGTATTCTCAGCGAAGGGGCATCCTATTATGCACAGGGCGGTATCGCCGCTGTATTTGATAAAACGGATAGTATCGCATCTCATGTTGAAGATACCCTTATCGCCGGAGCTGGACTTTGCGATAAAAGCGCTGTTGAGTTTATCACCAGCAATGCCCGTCCTTGCGTGCAATGGTTGGTTGATCAAGGTGTTATGTTTGATACAGAAACTAGCGAAGAGGGAGAAACACAATATCATCTGACTCGCGAAGGTGGTCACAGCCATCGTCGTATTCTGCATCATGCTGATACAACGGGCAAAGAGGTAGAAACGACACTGGTTGATAAAGCGATGTCTCATCCGAATATCACGGTGAGAGAGCGCTACAATGCGGTTGATTTAATTACTTCAAATAAGGCCCGGTTAGATGGCGAGAACCGAGTCGTCGGCGCTTATATCTGGAACCGTCAACAAGAACAGGTGGAAACTTATCGCGCTAAGGTCGTGGTACTGGCAACAGGCGGTGCGGCTAAAGTCTATCAATATACGACAAATCCCGATATCTCATCCGGTGATGGCATTGCAATGGCATGGCGCGCGGGCTGCCGTATCGCCAATCTGGAATTTAACCAGTTTCACCCAACCTGCCTATTCCATCCTCAGGCACGCAATTTCTTGTTGACAGAGGCCCTGCGAGGTGAAGGGGCATATCTGAAACGACCGGATGGTAGCCGTTTTATGCCTGATTTTGATGAACGTGCTGAACTGGCCCCTCGCGACATCGTAGCGCGAGCAATTGACCATGAAATGAAACGCCTTGGTGCTGACTGTATGTTTCTGGATATCAGCCACAAACCAGCGGATTTCATTACCCAGCATTTTCCAATGATTTATGAAAAATTGCTGACACTGGGCTTTGATCTAACAAAAGAACCGATCCCAATCGTTCCTGCTGCCCATTACACTTGCGGTGGTATTGTTGTCGATCACCAGGGACGCTCTGACCTCGACAACTTATATGCTATCGGTGAAGTCAGCTATACGGGCCTACACGGTGCAAACCGTATGGCGTCTAATTCTCTGCTGGAGTGTCTGGTGTATGGTTGGTCTGCTGCGGAGGATATCCAACAACAGATTGAAAAAATAGAAGAAATACCGCAACTCCCCTTCTGGGATGAGAGCCGTGTTGACAATTCAGATGAACAAGTCGTCATTCAGCACAACTGGCACGAATTACGTCTATTTATGTGGGATTACGTCGGTATTGTACGTACAACCAAACGCCTGGAACGAGCACTGCGCCGTATTAATATGCTGCAACAGGAAATTCACGATTATTATTCCAATTTCAGGATTTCTAACAATCTGCTGGAATTACGAAATCTGGTGCAAGTCGCCGAATTAATCGTGCGTTGTGCGTTAGAAAGGAAAGAGAGCCGAGGTCTGCATTTCACACTGGATTATCCCGATTTACTGCCAGAGTCAAAACCAACGATTTTGACACCCTGATCTTTGCTGGCAAAACCTCTGCATGACCACGCTCCGGCGTGGTTCTTTCAATAACTCAATAAATAATTCAATAATAGAGATAGAAATCCGTCACCAACTGCTGAAATTCTTGCGTATATGCACCGTCTGGCTGACGAATAATCAATTCACTTATTAAGCGGTTTTTTTCCTTACGGGAAAATGCCAATAACACCCGATGCAATGGTTTGCCTTTCCTGTCGCGAATATTGACCCGATGATGAGAAAACCAGCCCAGACGACATGCTATTGTTTCAAATTCCTCACCAATGGCATATGGCAATACCACACAAAACAGACCATCCGCTGTAATCAACTTCTCTGCATATTGCAATAACCGCCGGTGAGTCAGCGACCCCGTATAACGAGCCTGTTCCCTCGCCTCATTTCGACAAGCAACAGCCGGCTCAAAATAGGGAGGATTACTGACAATTAAGTCATAACATTGCGAATACTGTTCAGCGAAATCACCAATATCCTGCTGATAAACATCTATTTTTCTCTGCCAGGGAGATTGTTCTGCATTATCTTGCGCCTGCAATGCAGCCGCTGTATCCAGCTCCACTGCGTCAATTTTGGTATTCTCATCCGTACGCTGCGCTAACATCAACGCAATGAGTCCACTACCACAACCGATATCCAAAATCGCTTTTTTATCACTCACCGGAGCCCATGCTCCCAATAAAACGCCATCAGTCCCAACTTTCATCGCACACCGATCATGACCAACAAAAAATTGCTTGAAAGTAAATCCATCCCGGCGTAAAAGTCGTTTCTGTTTCAAATTAATAACCTATATCTATTTAGCACAATAAATTTCGCTACAGGATAAAGGTTATTATGTTTCGATAAAAGCTATCTACTCTTAATTGACCGCTTTAATATGATGAACAATACGCCCAACCTGTTTATAATCGGCGGCCTAAACAGAGGTATATGATGACTGCAACAAACTTTTCTGAACTTGAGCTTGATGAACGCCTGCTTGACGCCCTGAATGATAAAGGTTATTCCCGCCCAACAGCAATTCAGGCTGCGGCTATTCCAGCTGCAATGGACGGGCGTGATGTACTAGGATCAGCGCCTACCGGTACTGGTAAAACCGCAGCTTACCTGCTGCCAGCTATGCAACATTTATTGGATTTTCCACGCAAAAAATCTGGACCACCACGTATTCTGATCCTGACGCCCACCCGTGAACTGGCAATGCAAGTGGCAGATCAAGCTAAAGAATTCGCTGCGCATACCAATTTGGATATCGCTACCATTACCGGCGGCGTAGCCTATATGAATCACGCAGAAATTTTCAGCGAAAATCAAGATATTGTCGTCGCCACTACAGGCCGTCTGCTGCAATATATCAAGGAAGAAAACTTTGATTGCCGGGCAGTTGAAACACTGATCCTTGATGAAGCCGATCGTATGCTGGATATGGGTTTTGCCAACGATATTGAAACCATCGCGGGTGAAACCCGTTGGCGCAAACAGACCATGCTGTTCTCTGCCACTCTGGAAGGGGAAGCCATTCGTGATTTTGCTGAGCGCTTACTGGAAGATCCAATTGAGATTGATGCTGAATCGTCACGTCGTGAACGCAAAAAAATCCAGCAATTTTACTACCGTGCAGACAATTTGGCACACAAAACAGCCCTGCTTTGCCATTTACTGAAACAACCCGATGTCACTAAATCCATTATCTTTGTTCGCAAACGTGAACGAGTACACGAACTTGTGGGTGAATTGCATCAAGCCGGCATTAAAGCCCGGTTCCTTGAAGGGGAAATGGTACAGGCTAAAAGGACGGAAGCGGTTAAGCTCCTGAATGATGGCAGCGTCACTGTTCTGGTTGCAACAGATGTTGCTGCCCGTGGATTGGATATTGATGATATCAGCCATGTTTTCAATTTCGATTTACCGCGCACCGCTGATGTTTATCTACACCGTATTGGCCGGACAGCTCGCGCAGGTCGCAAAGGTACTGCAATTACCTTAGTAGAAGCACATGATCATCCTTTATTAGGCAAAATCAGTCGCTATCTGAATGAACCACTAAAGTCGCGTATGGTTGATGAACTCCGCCCAACAACCAAAGCACCAAGTGACAAAGCCCACAATAAGCCATCGAAAAAAGTATTGGCTAAACGCAAAGAGAAAAAGAAAGCAGAAGAATCGAAGAAAAAAGCCAAAATACGTCATCGAGATAGCAAAAATATCGGTAAACGCCGTAAACCTTCCGGTAATCCAAAACCTGAAACGTCAGTCAATAACGATGCGTAAATCTTTAAACGGGCCGATTGGCCCGTTAATTATAATATGCAGTTTCGCGTAGTAAGATTATTCTGTAAGTAAATAGGGCCCTCAGCAAACGCTTCTTTATTTCTATAAATAATTCATCAGGTATTTTGCCATCCCGAGTTTTTGCAATCGATTATTTAATCGGTTTATGACAGGATTTATCTCCCGTCCCAATTAGAAACTTTATTAAAATCTGCCCCTTTTGGAAAGTATTGCCGAATTAGCCCATTTATATCCTCATTCACCCCTTTTTCCCAGAGGAATAAAGATTAGCTAAATGAATATCTGTATTTAATTTTTTGCTAATAATTTTGTAGGGCGGATGCTCTTTACACCTGTAACTCACACTACACTGACTAGCGATCCAAATGGTCTCCCCTCATCACAGATACAGCATGGCTGGGGAGAACAGAGAGTATTAGAGTTTCATAAACACTATTTGTAGACATTCTTGGTCCTATTTCTGTACCAAGGAATAAAAAGATTTAGCGTTCCGCCCCAGAAAATACCGTCAAGCACACCATTGCTAAAACCAAAAAACAGATTGAAATGTAACGAATGCAACAACGCAGGGTGAATACTTAACATAGCCGTAATAATAAACTTAACGATAAATGTGATAACAATCAGCGTCAGCGTTAACGAAGTACCAGGACGGATGATTAAATCACTGCCTGCTTTTTCACGTAATCTTGGTTGAGAACGCCACAAACCCCATCCCATTACAATCCCGACGAGTAAACCTGCTATCATCGTTATCAAGGCTAAATCTGAGAATGTGGTTTCATAAATGACGCTATATACTCCCCAGACCAGGAATACTATTGGTAGTAAGAAAAGGCGATCAATTCGCATTTCACGATCGTACAAGGCACTAATCCCGCGCCTGATGAGAAAAGCAAAAAGAATCCAGACCCATATTGGGGTATCTTTAATAATGGTGGTCAGTGACATGTTATTCTCCTTTCATATTTTGCGAGTGATCGCAGCAAATGCGATGGCAGTGATTCCAATAGCACTAACGATCGCAGTCAATGTTAGCGTTTCAGAATATCCCACCATTGCACCGATGATTCCTGCTCCAAGATAAATGAATGGGTGTGCACCACTGGTAACAAAAGTATCTACCGCTACAACTTTTCCAAGGTCTTTTTCCGGAGAGAGGGTTTGCATAGCAGTGGCCCAACCAGTAAGCCAAGATGCCTCAACAATCCCAACAAACATTGCCCCCAGAATGACCATCCAAGCGAAGCCCCCCATACCCAATAAAAGCATTGCACTACAGAGAAATAAACCACAGATTACGGCAAGTCGTATTAGACGTTGGTGACCAGCAGTAAGTACTGTGATAACAGATCCAACACATGCACCAGCTCCCGAAGCTGCCAGACAAAACCCCCACATCGTATCGCTGAATCGATCACTAATTGCGTATGGAGCGATGACTAAGAAAATAGGGAAGCACAACACATTCAGGATCAATGTCGCGATAAACCCGAGTAACAATACAGAGTTACCAGTAATGACTGTAATACCATTCAATATCTCACGTATAGAGAATTTATCATCGGAACCACGAATCCCTATATCAGGTATCAGGGCAGTAAAAAAAGCTGCTGCGAAAAATGTAATACCATCAACCAGTATTCCCCATGCTGGTTCCCACAATATGATCATCACTCCTATTGTGGCCGGAAAGACTACTGCCACAAAGTTATCTACAAAATTCATGGCTCCATTTCCTGCCACTAAGGCTTGCTTGGGTAGCAAATTTACAAGCAGAACTTGAGCGCATGGGCGAGAGACGCCAATGCCAATGCCAATACCAAATATTAAATAGGCAAGTACTAATCCCCACCACGGAGCGTTTAACACAAGTAACATAGTTGCAGCAACTTGCGCCAACCCTCTGGCAGTATCTGTCGCAATGAGAATGTGTTTTGGTGACTTTCTGTCTGCTAGCAGACCTCCAACAACAGCCCCAATGACCGTCCCTAACCTACCGCAGCCATGACGACACCAAAAACCTCCCCACTAAGTTTGACATGAATCAACGCAACAGGAAGGGCAGCTAAACAGACCGCATCACCAATCATTGACAAGCCTTGACCAATAAGCAATTTCCGGAATGATGAGGAGCGTAATACCTCGGAATAAGGTGATGCTCGTTCAGTGAATGAAGTCATTTGTTTCTCCGCAAATATAGATACGTCCATCTGTTTTATGATTTTGGATGTAAAATTTTGCAGTTTTAGGCAGAACACCGTTCATGTTCATCTACGAATTGCGGCCCAGGTTTTTTCGTTTCTCAACTCAGTATCTTGAAGAATTGCATACCCACCGAATTCCTCCGGAACGGAAACACCATCAATAATCATCCAAGGAAGATAGACATTTTCACTCATTGTTTTCCAATTCTTGATCTCAGTTTGCAGAAATCTCAGGGAAGCATTAAATCTTAGTGAGTTTATTCTAGCAATCACACAAGTTTTTGATCATCTATAATAAATGGTCAGGCTTAAAGCTACCACAACTTTGCTTCACCTCTAACAGTTATTTCGAGAAAAATTACTTTCAAAACAACCACGCTACCGCCAATTTATATACGTGAATGCAATATAAATATAACACTTCTCACAAGCTTATTCCTCTACCTTTAATTTAAATTAAAGTCAAACTCAAATAAATATGAATTATTTTTTTGAGATAAAGATCAAAGAAAACTTAAATAAGTGAATGTTATTTAATGTTAATTACGAGTTCTATTATTTATTTTTCATAAAAACATGCTATATCAATAATTTAATTTTCTGCCCATTAGTAATAAATAAAGAAACATTTTCTCGAAAAATAAACAATTTAACATTTCATACCAAACAACTTACCATAACACTTATGTTCTTTTATTTTTTCCGATCAGGTGTCAAGATACTGTCTCCATAAATTTATTCACTTTTCATAATAATTACCACATGTAACAATACGGGTGTTCACGATTAACGATTTCGCTTAATAAAATCAGGTAAAAATATCATAGCAATGTAGATATCATTTATCGTGTAAACCCACTATGGGAAACCGAAACATATTTAAGGGAATATATCCAGCAACACTGGGTTTTAGACATTGTTTATTAAGGAAAATAAATTAATATATAATATTCATAAAATGCGATAAAAACATGGTGATTTGTGAGTTTATCCTAATGCTCCAACCCACAATTACTGATTTAATTTATTGATCTTTAATGAAAAATAACGGGCCAAATAGCCCGTTTCTATCTTATTTCAAATAATATCGACTGACTTGCCGAGCTTTCAGCCAGTGATTAACCTTATCATATTCAGCTTGCATCTCACGGCTCCGCGCTTTTAGCGGTGTGAGATTGAGATACATCTGGAACGTTGATTGTTGCTTGTTTTGCAATTTAGGATCAGCGCCTGACTTCAAGAATATCAGCACCAATTCCGGCGAATTAATTTTGGCTGCAATATGTAACGGAGTATCTCCAATCCGATTAGCCTGATTGGGATTAGCACCGGCGGCCAACAGTAATTCAATCTGCATTCTTCTTCCTACCTGAACCGCAACATGTAAAGGCGTTGCTAAGGTTATGGGATGTATAATATTCACATCCGGCACAACTGATAATAAAGATTTAAGATAATCAGGATTGTTGATTTTTGCAGCCGTATGCAAAGCACTTTCTTGTTGCAATCCAGGTTGAGTAGGATCAGCCCCCTCTTTCAGCAAATTATTAACATCATCCATTCGCTGATTGAATATAGCCCATTGTAACGGAGTTATATTTTCTTCACTCCGCTGACAATCCAGTTCCAATTCAGGCTCAATTACTTCGCCAATTTTCATCGCGCCTCTCTTTAATTATGCGGAAACATTCAGCTCCGGTTCATCAAGCATGACTAGAGATTCTTCTTGCTGTTCATCATTTAAAGACGACCAAGGTTTGTATATTGTTAATAATTCCAACATCTTTTTAAGAGAATGTGCTTTTAGTCCACGTATCAGATTATGAGGAAACCCTTGATCTGATTCTCCTGAATTATCATTATATTTCAGTAAGATTTTATGTCCTATCGGCTGAGATACGGGCAGTTTCTGTTGTAATACATCAAGCAAATCATGTTCCACAACATAATGACGTACCAATCCATTTTCAGCGATAGCCCTACCCTCTTGGGGTGAAAAACCCAAATTTTTCATCATATTGTCAGAAACACCGGCTGAATTAAATATTACCGCAGGCTTTCCAATTGATAATGCGGCTGTCGCTGCTAATCCCCCTCCCAAAGAGTGCCCAGTAAATAATAAGTTTTCGCCAAATGCCATTCTGGCGGCACGAGCTAAATCAATGGCTTGATGATATTGAGCTTCATCAAATCCAAAACCTTGTCGTAAATTAGTTAATATATCCTTCAAATCATTAGTGCCCACAAAAGCAACTATATAGAGATCATCTTTCCGATAAATACCTGCCTGAAAACCCGTTGTTTCATCCCTTAAATTTGCCGGTTCTATTCCTGCCTTTAATAATTCATCATCAGAAAGACGAACATAATCACCTATTCCCATAGTGGTGCGTATGTAGACATCATCAGAAATTAAGGTCAACATATAATCAATTTCATGAGATTGCTTACCCCTAATTTGTTCAGACTTAATTCCTGTGATTGACTTTAAATTAATGTTAATACTCTGCTCATTAATTAATGATTGATAGACTCTATTACTTTGTTTAGTTGTTTCCGAGAGGGAAAAAACTTCTGTGGTCGCTTTTTCAATATTCTGGTCTGGAACAGAAGGCGGTGTAACACGTTGAAGATTATTTAAAACGGGAAAACTTGAATCGACTGACAGATTCATTTCAATTGATAAACTCATAAAATTCCCCTAAAGATAGCTGAAAATAATCGACTATTTAATTAGTACAACTCATCTATCGGCAGGGAATGCCATAAAGTTAAATAAATGTTTAAATTATGTTAATAAAATTAATCAACTGTGATTCTTCTCTCTGATAACAGAGAAATTCTACCTATTATTTGTCAATAAATAACCAGAAAAGAGTCAAAGTGACCTGACTACTTACAACAAATCTGTTTTGGCTTTATACGATATTCAAACGATCCAGCTTATCCTTAACCACAATCTGGCCCTTCACGGTATTGAATACCCGTAATCACTTCTATCTATACATTCGCACAATAAACTAAATTATCAATGAGTTATCTTAGTTATTTAGTCAAAGCAATATGCCTCATTCCTATATATCTACACAAATGAGGATACTCATTGATTCAGAACAGTTAATTTCATATAGTTACTATAAAACATATTGCTACCTTATGTTTTAAATAAGTTTCTATAGCTAACCACAAAGCAATTCTTTGGATAAACTTTCAAAAATACTTTACAACATTGAAATAGTTATCAAGAATTTAGTTTTAGTGTGCATCAAAGGTTTTCCTCTGATTTTGTAATCGGTAAGCTAACATCCATTTGGTAATCTATAAAAAGGATTTACTATGTCCGCACCTCTCACATGGCACGACGTAATCGGTAACGAGAAAAAACAACCCTATTTTCTCGACACACTGACCTATGTCGCAAAAGAACGTCAGGCAGGTAAAACCATTTATCCGCCACAACAGGATGTATTTAATGCATTCCGCTACACCGAGTTGGCTGATATTAAGGTGGTGATACTTGGGCAAGACCCTTACCACGGCCCCAATCAGGCACATGGCCTCTCTTTTTCTGTACAACCGGGTATTCCCGCGCCACCTTCGCTGGTGAATATGTACAAAGAGCTGACATCCGATATACCTGACTTCCAGCATCCAAATCACGGTTGCCTAGTCAGTTGGGCTAAACAAGGGGTGTTACTACTCAATACCGTACTCACCGTAGAACGTGGTAATGCACACTCCCACGCGAATCTGGGATGGGAAACTTTCACTGATAAAGTCATTGCCGCTATCAATGAGCACCGTTCAGGCGTCGTTTTTCTGCTTTGGGGTTCCCATGCTCAGAAAAAAGGCTACTTTATTGATGCTAATAAACACCACGTTCTCAAAGCACCCCATCCATCTCCACTATCTGCCCACCGAGGGTTCTTTGGCTGCAAACATTTTTCAAAGGCCAATGCATTGCTAGAAAAACAAGGCATCGCGCCGATTAACTGGACACCTGAGTTGCCACAATAAAAAAATGCCGCCCCTGTTGGAGCGGCATTGATACTTATTACTAAACTAAAACCACTACTAAACTAAAATTACTTCGATACGGCTACCATTGCCGGGCGCAACAAACGGCCGTTTAAGGTATACCCTTTCTGCATGACCATCATGACATGATTTGGTTCATGCTGATCGGATTCCATCATGGTCATGGCCTGATGAATTTCAGGATTAAAAGGAACATTTGTGTCGCCGACAACTTCAATACCAAATTTACCCACAGCCCCAAGGAAAGACTTCAACGTCAGTTCAATGCCTTCAACCATAGATACTATTTCAGTATTAGTGCGATCTGCTGCTTCCAAAGCGCGCTCAAGATTATCAATCACTGGTAACAGTTCATTAGCAAATCTTTCTAACGCAAACTTATGGGCTTTTTCCACATCTTGCTCAGCACGACGACGGATATTTTCAACTTCAGCCTTAGCACGCAAAATGGCATCACGTTCACGCTGTTGCGCCTGCTTGAGCTGTTCTTCCAGCTCTGCGACACGCGGATCAACAACGCTTTCAGTCTCTGATGCTTCTGCTTTATCCGCACTGTTTTGCTGTTCAGATACAACTTCCATATCTTCCGAGACTTGCTCGTCAGGCATCTTTTGTTCTTTACTACTCATGAATATCTCCGCGTATTTGGCATTAATCTCGCTACTTAGCCTATTATGGGGATCTAAACTGGGGATTCAAGGGAACCCGCCATATTGTGAGGATAAAACCTCTTGCTAGAAGGAAATTACAACGATGAATAAAAAATTCAAATGCATAGGTATTGTTGGTCACCCGCGCCACCCAGAAGCACTTGCTACTCATGAGATGCTTTATCATTGGTTAAAATCCAAAGGTTACTCTGTCATTATTGATCGTCAAGTTGCCAAAGACATCGGTTTAAAAGATGCACGAACTGGCGGTTTGACCGAAATTGGTCAACAAGCTGATTTAGCTGTCGTTGTTGGTGGTGACGGCAATATGCTGGGCGCCGCCCGAGTCCTTTCCCGTTATGATATAAAAGTCATTGGTATTAACCGAGGTAATCTAGGTTTTCTGACAGATTTAGATCCTGATAATGCCCTACAGCAACTTTCTGAAGTATTAGATGGCGAATATCGGAACGAACATCGTTTCCTGCTAGAAGCCCAAGTCAGAAGAAACGGCCAAAAACCCCGTATCAGTACCGCAATCAACGAAATCGTACTCCACCCGGGGAAAGTAGCACATATGATTGAATTCGAAGTCTATATCGATGAACGTTTTGCCTTTTCCCAACGTTCTGACGGACTCATTATCGCAACACCAACGGGTTCCACAGCTTACTCGCTTTCCGCAGGTGGGCCGATTCTGACACCTAACCTAAACGCTATCGTCCTAGTACCGATGTTTCCACATACATTGTCTTCCCGGCCGCTGGTTATCAGTAGCGAAAGCAATATAAGATTGAAATTTTCCCAAAATAGCAATGATTATGAAGTCAGTTGCGATAGCCAAATCGTTCTGCCTATACAGGATGGAGAAGATGTGATTATTAGCCGCAGCGAACAGAAGCTCAATCTCATTCATCCTAAAGACTATAATTATTTCAATACATTAAGTACAAAACTAAGCTGGTCTAAAAAAATGTTCTAAAAAAATTAGGTTTCACCACTTTACTGTATAAAAAACCAGTTTATACTGTATGAAGATACAGAGGTGTTTTTATACACAGGAGAAGTGTGATGCTCACCCAGTTAACCATTAGCAATTTTGCCATTGTTCGGGAGCTTGAAATTGACTTCCAGCCAGGTATGACAGCCATCACAGGTGAAACTGGCGCGGGTAAATCCATCGCAATTGATGCATTAGGTTTATGTCTGGGTAATCGTGGTGAAGCCAATATGGTGCGTAGCGGGGCTTCTCGTGCTGATATTTGCGCCCGGTTTGCTCTTTCTGATACGCCTTCTGCTCGTCAATGGTTAGAAGAACACCAACTTGATGACAGCAATGAATGCTTACTACGCCGCACAATAACGTCAGATGGCCGTTCCAGAGGCTTTATCAATGGCACTGCTGTACCGCTTTCCCAATTACGTGAACTAGGTACCCATCTTATTCAAATTCATGGTCAACACGCTCACCAATTACTATTGAATAATGGTCACCAAAAACGTCTGCTTGATACTTACGCTAATCAATCCAATCTACAAAATGAAATGAAACAAGCATATCAGCAATGGCACCAAAGTTGTCAGGATCTTGCTCGATTCCAACAACAGGCGCTTGAGCGCCAATCTCGTCAGCAGTTGCTGGAATATCACTTAAAAGAACTTAATGAGTTGGCACCGCAACCAGGTGAATATCAGGAACAAGATAATGAATATAAACGGCTAGCAAACCGAGGTCAGTTACTCTCTGTCAGCCAAACCGCACTCCAGCTACTCAGTGATAACGATGAACAAAATATTATCAGCCTGCTGAATTACGCTAAACACGAGCTGGCAGAACTCATCACTATGGATGATAAATTCAACCAGTTACTCACTATGCTGGAAGAAGCATCCATTCAAATTAATGAAGTCAGCGATGAACTCCGCCACTACGGTGATCAACTGGATATGGACCCAAATCGTCTCTTTGAACTGGAACAAAAAATTTCACAACAAATTAGGGTGGCCCGTAAACATCACGTTGTCCCAGAAGAGCTTCCTTCGCTACATCAACAATTATTGGAAGAGCAGCAATCACTGGCGCAACAAGAAGATGACTGTACCCACCTTAGTGAACAGGTTAATAAACACCATAAGCAGGCATTGGAAGTCGCAGAAAGATTGCACCGAGTTCGCCAGCAATATGCCAAAGAATTAAGTGAGCTCATTACTTGCAGCATGCATCAACTCGCTATGCCTCATGGCCGCTTTACTATCGATGTCTCTTTTGCACCTGAACATCTGAATGCTGATGGTTCAGATAAAGTTGAATTTAATGTCACCACTAACCCTGGTCAGCCACACCAATCTCTGGCAAAAGTCGCTTCCGGTGGTGAGCTTTCCCGTATTGCGCTGGCAATTCAGGTTATAACAGCTAAGAAAATGGAAACATCCGCCTTGATTTTCGATGAAGTGGATGTCGGTATCAGCGGCCCGACAGCCGCAATAGTCGGCCGTCTGTTACGCGAATTAGGCGAATCTACACAGGTTATGTGCGTCACTCACCTGCCCCAAGTAGCCGGTTGTGGACACCAACATTTTTATGTCAGTAAACAGACTGACGGTGAAGAAACTGAAACTCAAATGCAATTGCTGGATAAAAAAGCCAGATTACAAGAGCTGGCGCGGCTTCTCGCAGGCAGTGAAGTGACAAAAAATACCCTGGCGAATGCCAAAGAGCTGTTAGCAGCATAATTTGACACAACTTTTGCGTATATTTAAGGTCATAGTAAAGCTTGTATACCCTATGGATTTCAAGATGCATCACGACGGCAAGGGAACTAATCCCCGGAAGCATAGGTAACTATGTGACCGGGGTGAGTGAGCGCAGCCAACAAAGAGGCAACTTGAAAGATAACGGGTATAAAGGTTTTCAATCTCGTCAAGGTTTATTATTATCAACACCCTGACTCCTAAAGGAATGTAATTACCATGCGCTGTAAAATGTTGACTGCCGCTGCTGTATCATTTGTCATGCTGACCGCGGGTTGCTCTACGTTGGAACGGGCTGTTTACCGCCCTGACATTAATCAGGGGAACTACCTAACACCGACTAGTGTATCAAAAATTCACAAGGGAATGACCCAGCAACAGGTAGCTTACACATTAGGAACACCAATGTTACAAGACCCGTTTGGAACTCAAACGTGGTTTTATGTATTTCGTCAGCAACCTGGGCACGAAAAAGTGACTCAGCAAACTCTGACACTGACATTTGACAGTAATGGTGTACTGACTGACATTAAAAACGAAAATTCACTTACCGAAGATCTTCAATAACCAAAGAAATATAGACAGTCAGTCAAAAAAATAGATGACTGACTGTCTATAATAATCATTGAGCATTATTTTTAGCCCGTTCAGCACGCTTACGACGCATTTCTTTTGGATCAGCCAATAATGGGCGGTAAATTTCCACCCTATCACCCTCTTCCAAAATATCCGTCAACTTAACAGGACGGCTATAAACTCCAATCTTATTCTTTTGCAGATCAATATCATTACGCAAAGTCAGCAAACCTGATGCAACTATTGCCTGCTCAACAGTTGCGCCTTGAGCCAATTTCACCGTACGCAGATATTGGCGATCAGGCAATGCATACACAACTTCGACATTGATATCAGACACGATAAACCTCGCGCGCGCGCAGAGTAAAAGCCTGCACCATACTCCCCGCCAATTCCTTAAAAATCTTACCGAAAGCTAATTCAATCAGCTTATTAGTGAATTCAAAATCAAGTTGTAACTCAACTTTACAGGCATCTTCACTCAGAGGGATGAACCGCCAACCTCCCATTAACTTACGAAAAGGCCCGTCGACCAGTTGCATATTAATGCTTTGGTTATCGGCCAGAATATTCCGGGTAACAAAAGTCTTACTTATACCCGCTTTCGAAACATCGACTGATGCAGTCATTTCGTTATTGCTAACACTCAGTACCCGACTGCCGACACATCCCGGCAAAAAATCCGGGTAAGAACCGATATCATTGACCAATTTGTACATTTGTTCCACGCTGTATGGTACTAACGCAGAGCGACTAATCTGTGGCATATCATTTCCTGTAAGGCTTAATTGTAGCGAATAATATCACCTATACGTGATCAAAGAAAAATCTGTCAGCGTATAATGCAATAAACACACATTAATCAGCAAATATGTGCGGGAAAAGATTTCTTTCACCAAAGCATTCAGTATAATGCATACACTATGACAAAGAAAAAAGCACACAAACCCGGTTCGGCAACCATTGCCATGAATAGACGAGCTCGTCACGAATACTTCATTGAAGAAGAATTTGAAGCGGGTCTCTCGTTACAAGGATGGGAAGTCAAATCACTGCGCGCTGGTAAAGCCAACATCAGCGACAGTTACGTTTTGCTCAAAGATGGAGACGCTTATCTTTTTGGCGCCACCATCACCCCGTTAAATGTAGCTTCTTCCCATGTCGTCTGTGATCCAATGCGTTCACGCAAACTCTTACTTAATCAGCGCGAACTTGACTCATTATATGGTCGAGTCAATCGTGATGGTTATACCGTTGTTGCCTTATCTCTTTATTGGAAAAACGCCTGGTGCAAAGTCAAGATTGGCGTAGCAAAAGGTAAAAAGGCGCACGACAAACGTTCGGACATTAAAGAACGTGAATGGAAATTAGACAAAGCACGTATTATGAAGAATGCTGGGCGATAAATTCTGGCATTACAGTTTAGTATTCTGATATACTTGCTTTTAAGACACTTGGGGCTGATTCTGGATTCGACGGGATTCGCGAAACCCAAGGTGCATGCCGAGGGGCGGTTGGCCTCGTAAAAAGCCGCAAAAAAATAGTCGCAAACGACGAAAAATACGCACTGGCAGCTTAATAACCTGCGCAGAGCCCTCTCTCCCTAGCCTCCGCTCTTAGGACGGGGATCAAGAGAGGTCAAACCCAAAAGAGATCGCGTGGATGCCTTGCCTGGGGTTGAAGCGTTAAATCTAATCAGGCTAGTTTGTTAGTGGCGTGTCTGTCCGCAGCTGGCAAGCGAATGTAAAGATTAGACTAAGCATGTAGTACCAAGGATGTAGGAATTTCGGACGCGGGTTCAACTCCCGCCAGCTCCACCAAAATTCTCCATCGGTGATTACCAGAGTCATCCGATGCAGTCCTGAAAGCCCGCATGGCGCAAGCCCTGCGGGCTTTTTTGTGCCTTCAATTTGTCCCGCGAAGTCTGATGCCAACTAATTTAATCCGAACCTTTTAGGCACCTTGTTAGGCACCTCATAAAGTTTTATTGTTTTTGAGGTGCCTAAAACTATGGAAATCCGGCAATGGCAAGACAAACCAAACCTCTATCCGTTAAGGAAATCGAATCCGCCAAGCCCAGGGAAGGTGCCTGTTCATGTGGCAACTTCTTACTATTACCCGCCCTGCCGAAGCGGCTGAGGCTCGCTGGGATGAAGTAGATCTGGAAGCGCAAGAATGGAAAATTCCCGCATCACGGATGAAAATGAACCGTGACCATACTGTTCCCTTGTCAGATGAAGCAATTGCGATATTGGAGATGATGAAGCCATTTAGTGGCAACCGAGAATTTATCTTTCCCAGCCGTATAAAACCTAATCAGCCAATGAATAGTCAAACAGTTAACGCTTCACTAAAACGCGCAGGTTTTGGTGGTGTCCTAGTCTCACACGATCTGAGGTCTGTTGCCAGCACAGCCCTTAATAAACAAGGCTTTCCGCCTGATGTCATTGAGGCAGCACTAGCCCATGTGGATAAGAATGAGGTACGTCAAGCGTATAACCGTAGTGATTATCTTGAGCAGCGACGACCTGTGATGCAGTGGTGGGCTGATTTTGTTAAAGCTGCTGATAATGGAAATATGATTGAAGGTGGAATAAAAGGAATGCGGTTGGTTGGATGACTTATGTGAACTGAGGTTAGCTCAGGATTTTGGGATGATCTAGATAAACTTTATATTTCGTCCGGTATGTGCCAAGAGAAGACCTAATATTTGACTATTTTCTCCCTGCGAGACACGTACCACTAAGCGATAATCTGCTCATTTTTATTCAACATCCCGAGCAGGTTCTTCTCTAGCTCTTGCTGCGCATAAACAACCAACCTCAAGTGTCGGTCTTCATTAATGGTCATCCGGTGCAACATCACAGTGCCTCGGTGTATCTGCGCAAGATGGTCTAGGAGGCGCTGGCACTGGTAGGGTATGCACGTTGGATCACGTCATTGTTGCCGGCAAAGACACTACGTCCTTTGCTGAATGTGGCCTAATCTGAGATTGGGGGGCTTTTGCCCCTACTTCTCAGAAAAGTATTCCTACTCTTCATCATTCAAATCCGTAAATGCCTGGAGCAAGATTGCGGCTTGAACCTCCTCTCTTACAACATCCATTTCTGCGGAGGCTCCAGCTCTAAAAGAGTCGCGTAGTGAGATATGCGTTTCAGAGGTTCCAACTCGCGAGGCGATTTTTGTCATTTGTCTTAAAGCCGTATGATGACGATCATAGTCGCCCGCTCTCACCATCTGCGGAAGCATTTCAATCACGGGAGGCATAGGCACGCCTTGTTCAGCGGCCTTGTATGCGGATATCTGTCCAAGCACTCCGCAGAGAAAGCCAATATCAGGAGCAATGCGTATAGCAAATCGGCGAGCCCGTTGTGCTGTTGTTGATTGGTTCGCTTGCTGCTTGACCTCTCCCTCGTGCTTTCGAATGAATGCGAGAAGCCAATCCTCGATCTCGATAAGTGTTCGCCCTGCGCACCACATTGAAACCAATGTTTTTAGTGCTCCCAATATTCTTTTAGAAGTGGCCTTGGGTTTTGTTGTATTCGTGTAGGAACGACCAAAAACGGACTCAAGAGCGGCTTGTCTGACGAAAATCGTCAAATCTAAGGGATGGTCAGCCACGATATCCAACAGCCAGCTGATCCAGTGCTCTGTAGCCGTCTTTTCAACTGGTGCTGTACCAAACGCCTCAACCAATCTTTCGATCAGCTTTGGTGGAACACCATTACGGATAGCAATTTCCCGTTGCCAATCAAGAACGAGAGGGTCTTCCAGTTGTTCCTCAGCAGCTTTGAGAGCTATTCGGCGATGTTCGAGCCAATGGTCAGCTCCCAGAGCATTAGTTTCCCTACGCCGAAAAAAGCCTAATGAACGGCAAACGATATCGTCGAAGCCGCTCTCTCCTGTTGAGGTGACAGCAGACATACGCCGGATAATTGATTGCACTTTCGAATCCGAATTGGCGGATATCTCGATCCGATCAAGAAGTAACTCTATCGGATCATAGACCTCTTCACAGGCATCCTGCTCCGAGAAAATGGTCTTCATAATTCCATCCGGTGGAAGGGAAAGATTATCTATTTCCACACGGATTGGTGTTGCAGGAACAACGATTGCCAAGCCGGTTGCGGCATACGCCGCCCGACCAGCCCTCCCGAGCGCATTAAGTATCTCGTGAGGACGTAAGTCCGTGCGAGGATTCCCGCTGGGATCATCAATCGCACTTCTGTCGGTTCCCGCAAGAATCACAACATCGCACGGCAGATTAAGTCCCTGCGCAATTGTGGATGTTGCGGCAACCACATCAAGGCCCAGGTCCTCGCTCTCAGTATCCCTACGAGCCCGAAAAACGCTTTCGGTCAGCCGCCGCTCCAATGGTAGCAAATCACCATGATGAACTGCCGCCCTGCACCCCATAGGGTCAAATGTGGCTTCGGCCGCCCCTATATCCCTGATAACTGATTCACGCATTTCCTCCTGCGTCACATCCAGAGCGATGGTGGCCGGGGCCAGTAGTTCATTGATCTGATCCGCAACGCTCCCGCACGCTTTGGTATCGTTGCAGAAGACAATCACCCGCTTTCCTATGGCCGCATAGTCGGCCGCGATCCGCGCAGCGACTTCATTTCTGTTTGATGTCAGCTTTCCTTTGACATTTTTCAAAAGCGGCGGCCTTTGATCTGTGAGCGCCTGTATGACCAGCTTCTCCGGCCTTTTGGGATGCCACCCAGAAATCAGAGAAAAGAGTCCAAGAGGCTGTGCGGGAACCCGACTCCTTGCTGCTTTGGTCTTTGCCTTCGATGCGGCTTGTACGGCCTCATGCACGTCAGAGCGGTCATAGATGACGCAAGAGCGAAGTTGCCGTGTTGGCTTCCAAGGATCGTCGAACGCCTCAACCTCCCTTCCCGTTACAGACCGCAGCCAACGTGCGATTTCTGCACCGTTAGCGACCATAGCTGACAGTAGTAGTAGGTCTGCTTCCTTACGATGGCGGAGAAACGTCAGGAGCGCCAACATCGAATCAATAGCGCGTGTACTAATTTTCGATGAAATAGCGGGATCATCTGCACTGATGAGGTGAAACTCATCGAAGACAAGGAGACCGACCTTGTCAAAAAGCTCAGGCGCGAAACCAAGGAGGGCAAGGCAACGCTCAGGAGTCATGACAGAGAATGGTGGCAGCTTTTCACCAAGCTCTTCGAGCGCAACGTCTTCAACGACGCTCACCACCTCTAAGTCACCGATTTGTGCAGAGAGATCGGTCTCGACTTGATCGACGAGCGCGTGAGTAGGAGCTAGGTAGACGACGTTCTCACCCGCACATAGAGTTGCTGCGATTTTCAGGACGGATAGCGTGGTTTTACCCGAACCAGTCGGTGACGTCATCACCATAGACCTGCCACGGTTCAGATATCCCGTCCCGATAGCTTTCAGATGATTGATCCACAGAAATGGGCGAGATTGTGTCTGAGCTAGGAGCCAGTCGGCCCATGTCTTTGGTTGCGCTCCAGATGGTGCTGGCAGTCGAATCAGCATCGCAGCCTGCACTCCATCAACAAGCCGACTCAACAAAGTGGCCAAATGATGCGGGCCGGCAAATTGGTGATGAACTTTCCCTTCCAACGCTGCGTTGATCTCTACCGCTGAGGCTTCCGACAAGCGGAGAACACACTTGAGCCTTGAGCTGATATCAGGGTCGGGCACAGTGCTTCCACGCGCCTCCTGTCCAAGTCCCTGGACCACGTAAGCACATTCCCTTAAAAGAAGGTCAGTGGCTACTTCTCGACTATCTCGCGTTGCGATGGTGTCTTCGCTGAGGTCACGCTCTATCAGCGTCGTGAGATTACCAGTTGCCAATTCCCGAAGGCTCAGGATCAGGGAACGTCGCACCGCCCGACGTTCCCCGCTGGCCCGGAGCTGACTAGCGACTTCCGCCGCGTCCGCTGCCCGACCAGCAATCAGGAATAAAAGCGTCGCTGAAATTGATGATCCTATTGCATCACTCGAAACAACGGTTGGGCGATCCATTGCGGTCTCGCGAACGCGGCTTAATATCTGATGAGCACTCGCGGCGACAAAAGCCGCGGCGCGCGTTTGCTCAGGTCGAAGATTGAGTGCGACATAGGCTTCGAAGGTCGAAGCAAGGCGTCGCACTTGGTCGAGCACATCGCTTATGGCCTCAGGTTCACCTTCGCGAGACAGAAGACGCACCGTAGCTAATTCTATGTGCGCAGCCGTCAACAGCTCGTCTAGCGTTTCGGGATCGAGGCCAGGCAGATCAGGAGCCTGTCGCAGGAGAGCGCGGGAACTAGGGTCAAACATTGGCGATCTCCTCGACTTTGGCAGCCACCTCTCCGGCGAGAAGATCCAACCCCGTGCGCACATCCTCGAAGGCCAGCACACCAGCCATGCGCGCTTCAAGTTCACCACCAGCGACCGCTTTAAAACCGGTTATGATGTGCAAAAAACTCCCAGTTCTGCGCTGATCTTCACCAGTCGCTACAGCAACTCTGAACTCGCGAGCGCCTTCCCAGAAAATTTCATCCACAGCCTCTTCTGCGTCGATACTTGGGACACTCCTCAGCAAGGTTACGAGGTCGGCGAGGATCTCATCATCGCGATCGCCGCTCCGAATTGTTCCTATTTCGGGCCACACGCTAGAGGTTATAAGGTTGCGCGGCGATTTCGAAGCCTTGTCCTCACAGAGCACAATTCGTTTGATCTCACGCACACTCTCATCTAGTTCGATGATAAAGCCGTCAAAGCCTTTATCCGCCTGTCGAACGTGGGGTGACGTCATATAGCCGTTCGGAAGCTCTAGCCGAGCGGCAATCCAGGAGATATGCTGGAATAGAAGTCCGTCCCGGTGAATAATAGATGTGTTGATCCGCTTTCTCGCTGCCTCCTTCTGTGCTTCGGTTCCTGACTGGAGTAGCTCGACGTCTTCAGCACGCGGAGCCGTCAGTTTTCTCACGACATTCTCGGCGACCCTGCCTTTCGGAACGCGCCGTCGCGGCTCCAGAGTATTAATTACTCTCTGAGCGTTTTCTTCCTGCCGTAAATATAAATAAGCAATCACTTCAATCAGCTTGGCTCGACTTTTATGGCTGATTGTCCACTCTGAAAACTCGCACTCTGCAGTTGAGGCCTGATTGAAGGCAATTGGCATCCTATTTTCACCTGCAATAGAAGTAATTAATTATGAGTTCAGCATGAGAAATTTCTTATGCAAACGTGTTTAATTCAACATTCTTACGTAATGAAGCAGGCATTTTTAATTGCATCCGAGTACCTTGGTGTGGCTGCATCAAGCCATCTTGCAACCAAAAGCCACAAATCAATTAGATAATAAACGAATTACTTCCTTGCGTCTCTGCTTCGCGGATCGCGTTGTTCTAGGTTCGCTACCCAAGAATAAAAACGTGAAACCGACCTTTGCCTACCCGACCAGCCTGAAAGCAGGCCTCGACCGTTACGCCGCGCTGCATGCTCAGGTGTATGGCGAGGCCGTTGATGCAGGAAACGTTTATAGAGGGGGATCGGAGATTTAGGAAGGGAGTTAGGCATAAATAGCAGAAATCTGAACGGGATTGTATAATATCCATTTTAGACTAGAAGATGCTGATCGTTCCCTAGACTAATCTACAGCTTCAGGCTGGAAACGGCCAGAAACTTGTACCGAACAGCGCGCCGCGAAAATCATGCTGGGGCACAAGCTGTCCCAGGCTTGGTAGTTCTGGGAACAGCATGATTATCAGCTGGAGACGGCGAAAACATATGGCGGCCAGATTCAGCAGCTGAGAACTTTAAGAGGGAATATGGTAGCTTGGGACGCTACGGTTAAGAGAGGAACTATGGACTCGTTTTCCAAGCGACAGGGATACTCTAGGCCTGACGCAGAAATCAGCATCAGACACGAAGCTCCAGAAGCGCTGAGAGCGGCGGTCGTGTCTATCGCCTACCGATGTGGCTTCGCTCCCAGCGAACTTCGTCTTATACTGTGCGGCATCCTTTACAAAACTCCAGATAAGAGCAATTGGTCAGAATATCCGAATATCGATTACGAAGTCGGAACTCTGATGGACGAGCTTGAATGGTTCGACGTCTACGATTTCATCGAGCATTTGTCTGAAAAGTCTCTTTACAAGGGCAGTGACTTATCTGGGGAAGTGAACAACTATTTCAGGGTGGCTGGCATCGGTTGGCAGCTTCTCGATCAAAAGATTCAAATGCGAGGTACTGAAGCCTTTGAGACAGCAGTGAGAGAAGGACAGTTACTGCTCTCCCAGCAGCACCGTGCGACCGCAGCATATGAGCTACACGAGGCTCTGCAGGATCTATCACGTAGGCCTCAACCTGAAATTAGTGGAGCGACCCAGGATGCGATGGCCGCTCTGGCATGCGTGGCGCGAGACGTTGTAGGAAGTAAAGACACGCTTGGTCAACTGATCCAGCGAAATCCCGGGCTTTTTCCCAAACCTGTAGATCAGATCGTTGAAAAGGCATGGGCCTACTCCTCCAACTTCGGCAGGTATCTCATGGAAAGAATGCCGCCTGAGTTTGAAGAAGCGGAATTGATGGTCAGGGTGAGTGGGGTGCTGTGTCGATATTTGGCACGTCGTACGGGTGATTCAACCTGATGAGCACAGCACGTCATGGTGGGAACGGCGTTCGGCTGTTCATCGGAGAGCGGATCGAACACGCCTCAGATCGCGAGGTTTTGGTCACCGTTTGCGATGCTCTAGAAAAGGGCAACGAGTGGGCCTACATATTCGCCAACTTCAACGTTAACGGGCGTCAGATTGATGTCGCGGTCTTTTCCTCCACAACTACGCTTGTTATTGAAGCCAAGGGATACACACAGCCCATCAAGGGCGGTGTGAACGGCAGTTGGACTCAAGTCGGATCGTACGGCAGTCGAAAGCTACGCAACGGATATACTCAAGCCTTGGATGCCAAGAATGCGTTGCGTGATGCAATGGCCGAGCTATTCGGCGCTCTTTCCGGCTATCCCAACGCCTTGCTAGCCATTGCGCCGGCGATTCCGTCAGGCTCCTCGTTGCCACCGAGTGATTTCAAGGTGAAATCTGGCGGGCTGGATGCGATCAAGGTTGCTCTCAGCACAAAGTCAGGAGCCTTGCTGAGTGAAGAGCGATGCCAAGCTCTCGCAGCTCATTTAAACCTTGAACGCGTATCGGGAAGAGATGCGGCAATTCATGAAACTGTGCTCTTATCAGAGCGAACAGTGTCAAGTTATGAGTCCGCTTTTTTGGAGTTTCACGGGCCAATCGGTGCACTGCTGGCAGAGGACCAATACCACCTTGGTGACAAACTGATCTCGGCATCTAAGATTCTAGAAATGGCTCTGTCGTCGCAATCTGCGCTGCTGATCAGGGGACCGTCAGGATGTGGAAAGTCCTTGCTGAGTGCACGCATCGCCACGGAATGTATCCAGGCCGGTGTGCTGCCTATCCACATCCAAGGCAAAGACTTCGAGGGAAAGCTTCAGAAGATAATTGACGTTGAGCTTAGACTACTCGGCACTTCCGTGCGCGATTTACTACGAGCAAGTCGCCTCCTTGTGAGGCATCTAGTCCTGTTTCTCGACGGCTATAACGAGTGCCCAGAGCCTTTGCGAATTGCTTTGACGCGAAGTCTTCAAGCGTTTTCACTACGCTATGGTGCGGGTATTGTTATCACCTCACAAGGCGCCCTGGCTAGGCAAGAGCTTCTGTCAGTCGAAGAGACTCTTGTAAGTCCACCGCAATCCGCATTGAAGTCACAGCTCGCAAAACTTAGCCATGAAGATGAAAACTTCACAAACTGCCAAGCTCTCCTTGAGATAGCACTCTCAGGGCTTGAAGCGGAACTCATTGGGCAGGCCGCCGCATCACTGCCCGCCGGGGCAAGTACGTTCGTTCTATTCGACATGGTCGCCAGGATGCGCCTCGGCAGTTTCGCAACTGCGGGAATTCGGGCTCTTTCTGGGTTTGCAGAAGAACTGATCTCTCAAACTGCGTTTAGTATGTCCATTCGAGAGTTCGACAGATTTTGCAATGCGACAAGCGTGACAGACGCGACACGGCACGCGGTCCTTGAGTCGCGGCTTGTGTCACAGCGCGGTGACAGACTCAGTTTCTCTCATGAAATGTTTTTCTATGCCTTCATGGCGGAGTCTGCGGTTCGCGTAGCGCGCAAAGATTCTGAGCGTGTGCAAGCTTTTCTGCGATCTCCGCGATTTCATGGCTCTAAGGCTCTTATTCTCGGCGCGATGGAGGATGATTCGATGCTAAGGGATATTTTGGAGAAGACCACTGATCAGGGCATCCTAGAGTCTTGCGTCCGAGGAGAGTGTGGAGATGCCGCGAGACGTATCGTGAAAGCAAAGCTCGACGTGCTACTCGCCGAAATGGTCGCAGAGACTTCTGAACTGCGCTTCCTACTGAATGGCGAGGGATGGCATAGCTGTTCGATTGAGACTGGCGATCATCGGCCAATCCTCTCGAAGTTTGAAGTTTTTCTTCCTGCCATTGGCTGGCTTCTAATACAGGGAGTCCACTTAGAACAAATCATGGCGGCGTGTCGCGTCATGGACGGGAAAATTGCTGAAGCCAATCGGGATCTCTATAAGGAAGCAAGGGCCAAAAAGGTGCCAATTCGGGACGAGACATTTAGCCAAGCCTATGTGTTCAATCGCAAGATCGCGCTTTCGCAGCTTGTGTCCTTTATCCATAGTGGCGGCCTTAGCTTACGCCACACTCCAGGGCGCGAGCTTGGTGAAGCTCTAAATACATCATGGAATGAAGCGAGCACGCATGGCGAGTTCTACGTCCTTCTCGAAATCACCAAGTTCACGAAGCAAGCACCATGGGCAGCGCCATGTGTGTTGAATCTTCTTGAGCGATTGAAAAGCTTGCCCTACCACCTTCAGCTAGCCACGATGGACTTTTGTGTCCACTTGAGAAATGTGGATGATGCCGTCAAGGCAAAGATGATCGCGGCGCTTGAGGACTCCATGAACAAATTGGGCGTGTTTATGAATTCCATGATTTTCGATGTACTGAAGGGTTTAGGCGGACTAGACGCCGAAGAAGAAAACTACAGAACGGTGGTCTTAGAGGAGATCGAAAGTGTGTTCTCCGAGTCGGGGCCGCAGGCCGATACGGAAGCATGGAATATCTTCTCTCGACAATTTGATCACCCGTATGACGGCATTTATTGGGAGGAGGTGAACAATCTCGCTAGCGACCAGAAGCGGCAGTTCCTCTTCAAGGCACTCAAAGGGGCGAGCACTGAGTATGTTTCATTTGTCGGTATTCTGATTCGTCAGCTTGCAGATTTCGGTGACCCATCAGTTTCTGAGGCTATTGAACCATGGCTTAGGTTGCCAGCCAAAAGGTCGTCCATGCCACAAGATGCGGTTGAGGTATTTTTCGCAGCGTACGAAGCGATGGGGATTTTGAGCCTTCCACTTCCTGCCACTACGACATCACCTGTCGATGTCGATGAAACTATGCGGGCCTGCGGGGAATTATCTTATTGGGCTTGCCGGTTGAGAACTTGCGAGCTCGAGTCCTCGTCCCAGACTCTCGATGCGCGAACTACGTTACTGGCTTACTCCGCTTCGGCAAGTGCCGGAGCACTGTGGTCTTCAACATCTCGAATGTTGTCTTCGGATGGTGCAAGAACTCACGTTGCAACGAGCTATCCGAACACAGCCCTGGCTGTCTGCCGCGATGCATTGACTAATCGCGAGTCGCAGAAGACATACCACGAACACGGGTTCATGAATGATCTGGCGCGCATTGTTTCCTTTTCCATTCAAGTAATTGGGCAGTTTGGAGACGCCGACGACTTGCAACGTTTACGCAGTCTTTGCGACGAAGAGGAGCTAGGTCATCAAGCACTCAACGCGATCCAGAAGATTGAAGACCGTGTTCGTTACCTGAAGTAAATGCGTCAGCGTTGAATGTCGAAAACCTTTAAGACCCGATGCGCCAAGCCAATTAACGCTAAACGACAATGACCACGGCAGGGACGCGCTGCAGCGTCTGACTGTGTAAAGGAGAATACATGGCAAGCATTGTTTCGGAGTACCAACGCTTTCTCGATTATTTAACGCAGCAGGACGTACCTGACGATATCCGGCGACTTGCGCATCTGATCCTCAATCACCTTCAACCTCTCGCTGAAGTTGATCTGCCCATCGCTTACGAAGGCAATGCTGACGCTCCAGAAGCAGGTTCTGGTCTGGGCCGATTGCACCAGCTTGAGGTTGGCCCATTCCGTGGATTCATGCGGCAAGAGATATTTGACCACAACATCAACAGGAGCTAGGCGCAGCAAGGGCTGGAGCCATCAAGCGCTACAAATTCCTACCACACGGTGGCGAACACGAACTGCGGGTAGACAGCAATCCACCGATGAAGAATTACGTCCTGCTTGCGCAGCAGGCTCTAGATGGGGATGAAAAGCGTGAAGCGCTTCGTCAGTCACATCCCACTCTGGAAAGCCTGACCGATAGCCTCTGGTCGTGGATGGGCAGACGCGGTGACGGACGCATTGAGATCAAGCTCAGCGGACCACGTTCGCCTTGGGAGTTGAATAATAAATGCTCTAAATTGAAATCGGCCGTCAATCGCATTGCAGGGCAACATCCCGGGGCCCCGGCTGCGGTTGCGGCTTTAGAAAGATTGCTGGGAGTCAACGGTTCCAGCATTGAATGGGGATATTTGAACAGCGGCGTGCACGATTCACAGCAGGACCACGAGTTCGACCGCGCCACAGTGAGAACAATCGTGGAGTCGATCGTGTCTCTTGATGCGGCCCTTAGCGCCATGAGAAATCAGTAAGGGACACAGGCATTGCAGTCGACACGAATGTGTTGTCGCAATCAGCCCCCCTAAACGCAACTTAAGCGGTTCGGAGGGCTTGCTGGCTTTTCCAGGTAGTTGGATCGGGCTAGCTCCCCGGTTCAACGGGGAGCTAGAGGGTGCCAGAGTATTTGAATTCGGAAAAGAATGCTAATGTTCAATTAGCTAATGAAGGATAGAGATAATAAATGGGAAAATGATGTTTTTTGCGCCAAAGCAGGCATCGAAGAAACCTATGAAATGAGGGCATATGAATAATTATCTGTCGCTATGAACCGCCACAAATTAAACAGATATCACAGCGTCATTGAAGATATCTTAAAAAAGAGGTATCCAGGAGCCCCAATATTTTAAAATAAAATCGCTCATGAGAAGCAGTAGAAAACAGTCGCGAATTAGAAGGCCAATTAAAAAGAGATGGGCGAGCAACCTCATATAAATAAGGTTTCATAATTACGCTATACGTGGTTTTATTCAACCAATTGTTATATATAGAGTTATATGTCACGTAACGTGTGTAAGGTGTAGCACTATTTTAGAAAGTTATTTATAAATGACTTCAACTATGGAATTATATCGATGACCTTTTTTCAACGTATAAATAAAATCAAATATGAAATAATTGCAGTGCTCCTCATGGTTAGCATTGGACTACTTAATTTCGGATGGCTAAGTTTAAAGACAATTTCTGAAACCCCGCCTGGATATTATGAAAATATCGTCATTGAACATATGCAATTGCTCACAAATCTGCGCAACGAGTATCACAATCAGCGGGATGAAATGAGAAATGAAATGTTGACCAAAAAGCATACTTTCCTAGAAACTGTTCAAATTGCATTAAAGCTGAATGTATCTGAATCCCGATATCTGGATTTTTGGTTAGCAGAAAAACCGATTATCATCGGTATGTTGAAGCCTTTTGAAGAGTCAAAATATCTAAGTTGGTATGTACATCTTCCTCAAGAAACCCGGAATTTGGTTAAGAATATAGCAGATAATTTGCACGAGGTTTATCCCAAACTTGCTAAGTGTAATCAAAATGCGGCTAAGGATTATATGGCATTGGTCTCAGGACTGACTGCACCATCTGACGATAAAATATCTGATGCTTTGGTTGCGCAAACTCAGGTAATAATGCGCAATATCTCTCAAAGTCAGCAATCTTCATCAGAGATATGCGATAATGCAATGGTGTCATATTTTTCATCGGTACAGCTGTTATCCAGAACATATAGTACACTTGCAGATACTTATCAAGATTTTTCAAAAATGAATGAAACAATTCGTAAAATAATTAGCACAATACTTTCCTTCTGTTTATTTTTAGTTTGTTATCGGTGCCGTGAAAATTTGATAAAAAAGGCAGCACAGTCAATGGGAGGGTAATTTTTCTGCCAAGACCACTGGAGTGGCTACTATTAGGATAAGGATGTTTAGGGCTGGTTGCACATATGCTGGATGTTGCAATGGAACATGCTGCAAGGTGAGTTCGGTAAAGAACTCTTTTTTTCGAACTGTGCTCAAGGGAAACTGACAGTCAGGTCAGACTCCGACAGCAAATAAATCAAGGGGTTACACTAAGGTGTAGCCCTTTTTGTTTGCCCAATGTCCACCTTGCGTCCACTGGTTTTAATTTTATGAGCATCAATGGACACTACCTGCACCGTCGCATTCCTTCTGCCTTCTGGTTCATCATTGAAACTACTTAAGATGCTTGAACGTAACCCGGCGCATATTGATGAGTTAAGCACACTTTAAGCTTTCACTTTCTCCTTGTCATTAATGCTAAAGGAGAAAATAATTTCAGTTCTGTGTATCCTGTAAAGCCGCGCCCTATTCTAATTTCTATCATTAAAGCACGGCTTAAGCTCTTCAACATTAGCAAATGCTTTAACGCACTCCTGGCCTAAAGGGGAATTACTGATTGCTCAGGAAATTGGTGTCACACCTGCTGAGATATGATGGCCCAGTCGGTATTTTGATGAAAATAAGCAGCCTATCAAACGAACCGTCCGAAATGATTTACCAAACAATCCTGATATCACATAAGTTATTTCTATATCCGAAAATGTAACGACAACTTTTAAGCCACTAAACTAATATGTTCCCAAGCTGGAGTGACGCGCATGAAAATCATATAATTTCCGTCGGACAGGCGGCTTCAGTGATCCTCCCGCTTTTATAGATGGCGTTATAGACTCAATAAGCATCGACCTGAAGCACACCGCAATCTGTACCTGATTTTGTTACGTGTAGATCCCTTTACGATCCGATGAGTAGGTGCTCCTTCTTTAGATAATGTGACGTTCTTGCTTGTACTCCCACTACGAAACGGTATGATTCTGCTAAATGTCTTTCAATTTATGCTGACGCTTTCCCCCGATTAAAAAGCTACATGTGGAAGTGTCATCCGCGATGATGGGTGTAGGAATGGGCTTCTGGATATTTTTTATTACACTAGTTGTTATCTGTCTTTTGTGTTCCAAAAAGAAAAAATCAACTTCAACCAGATCGAACGGCAGAAACATCAGTAAATCAAATAACTCATCCCAGCAAAAATTTCCTAATAAACCAACCAATAGCGTGACAAACATATCTTCTCGGTATCCACAGGCACCCGACGATGACGAACTGGCAACCTTCACTCTCGTTAATGGGATAACTGTTGAATACAGTACCAGTTGCGAGCAACCGCGTGAAACCGCAGCCCGACGTAATACGACGCCAGCGCTGTGGATCAAACCGGGAGAAAGCGTTACCATTCAAAATATCGTCATTAATAACGGTAACTTTTATTTTGGCGGACAGTTAAAAACATATTCATCAAAAGAATATGGATATTTTTATAATGATGGTTCAGATGCCTCTCTGGTCAACGATGCATTGCCCATCCAGTCCATAACAAGACATTACGAAGATGAGTCGCTGGGATACTGGCCTAGCTTTTCAACACTATCTCCACGCTGCCGCGGCGCTTATCTTGACTGGCTGGCAAGCGACCGAAGCGATGCGACCTGCCCCATAGGCTATGTTTTTATCTATTTTTACGGTCTTGAGCGTCGCATACTGGCTGACGGGATGCAGGAAGCCATTTCTGATAATGAATTTAGAGCGTTATTTGAAGAGGTATCGCGCCTGAGGGTCATATTTCAGTCGAATAACTCCTTCCGTCGTTATGCGACTCAATTAATAGAAACAATGTCGCTTCTCCGGCCTGATGTCATCTTCATACAGAATGAAAACGAATACTTTGCCTCGGGAAGCTCGCTGCTATTTCGGTTTCATCTGGCCACAACTGTTGCTCAGGGAGGGCCTATTTCAGCAGATCTGGCTCTGGCATGGGTAAAATATTATACCGAATATACGTTACGAACTCCGGCGCGCCGTTGTGCAGAAGAGTTTGCCGCCCTGTTTAAACAACGCTACGTCAAAAAATTTGGTGAGGGTCTTGTGGTTAAACCGAACAAGACCCGGTTGAAACTGGATTATGCCTCCGCAAACAGTACGCTCCGGGGGATTCGTATTGAGCTTCCTGACCTACCTGATCCCAGTGTATTAAGAGCTCCGGTAAAAAAACTGATACAAATTGCGGAGTCCTGTACCAACGCTCTGGATGCCTACAGCCGCTATCTTGGTAAAAAGGACACCTCACGTAGCGATGTCGCCGCCATTATGCTCCTTCCCGATGAAATCCTTACCAAAGATGCAGAACAAATGTTCGCTGGTTTTAAAAGCTGGGCTAACGAAAGGGTTCTGGAAAATTCAGGACTGGCAACAGTTGCAAGCTTCTGGGCCCGTCTGGATATGTCAGTGCCAGACAAGATCAATAAAAAAGAAGCGGAGTTGATGCAGAATTTCGCTCAGCGGGCAGGTTACGGCATAGTACCAGATATGCGTTATCATTATGTCAAACCGGAACCAGACGGTAATATTGTTTTATTTGCAGAGGGACACGGTGAATTCTTCACACCTTCCACAGAATTCATGTCCGTTTCTGTGGCGCTCCGGTTAGGCGCAATGGTTGCGCAAATGGATAAGAATGTTGACGTCGCTGAGCAAGCTGCACTGGAAAAAGCGATTGACCATAACAACACGTTGTCGCCAGCAGAAAAACACTCGCTGCACGCTTACCTGATCTGGCGACTGAATACCCCTGCCAGTATGGCGGGCCTGAAAACCAGAATCGAGCAACTTAACGATAAAGAGAAATCGGCTATCGGCAACGTTATTATCAACGTCGCCTGCGCCGACGGTAAAATTGATCCGGGAGAGATTAAACAGCTGGAAAAAATTTACTCCAGCCTTGGGCTGGACAGCAGTACCGTTACCAGTGATATCCATCGTCTGTCAACAGCAGAAAAAACATCGCAGGCCACCATGCAGGTCACATCAAGTGTGAAAAGTACATTTTCTCTCAATGAGAATATTCTTGCCCGCCATGAATCGGACACGACAGACGTTCGTCAGTTGCTGAGCACAATCTTTGTCGAAGATGATCCCGAAGAAGTACCACCAGTAGACATTCCGCCACACTCGACCATTGGCCTTGATGAAGCGCATAACCAGCTGTACCAACGTTTGCTGGAAAAAGAACGCTGGGCGCGAAATGAAGTTGCTGAGCTATGCCAGCAATTTAACCTGATGGTGAGCGGCGCAATTGAAGTCATTAATGACTGGTCATATGAACTGGTTGACGCCCCGGTTCTCGATGACGACGATGATATTTACGTTGACCTGGAAATCGCACAAGAACTCAAAGGATAATTTATGTCTGGCATTCGCATCCGTCTTAAAGAAAGAGACGCTATTATTCAGTCACTGAAGTCAGGTGTTACACCTAAAATAGGTATTCAGCATATTCAGGTCGGCCGGGTCAACGAGATAAAAGCGTTGTATCAGGATATCGAACGCATCGCCAATGGCAGTGCAGGATTCCGTTTGATTATCGGGGAATATGGTTCAGGTAAAACATTCTTTTTAAGCGTCGTTCGATCAATTGCTTTAGAAAAAAAACTGGTGACGGTAAGCGCCGACTTGTCTCCGGATCGCCGTATCCATGCTTCAGGCGGGCAGGCGCGGAGCCTCTATTCTGAGCTGATGAAAAATTTATCCACCCGAAATAAACCGGATGGCAATGCTTTACTAAGCGTGGTTGAGCGCTTTATTACGGAAGCCCGAAAGAAAGCAGAAAGCACAAACACACCGGTTCCGGTCATTATTCATCAAAAACTCACCACACTGTCCGAAATGGTTGGCGGTTATGATTTCGCTAAAGTAATTGAGTGTTACTGGCAGGGTCATGAGCAGGATAATGAGGTTTTAAAATCGAATGCTATTCGCTGGCTGCGAGGCGAATACACCACAAAAACCGACGCACGGAACGATCTGGGCGTACGCGCCATTATTTCTGACGCCTCTTTCTACGATTCGTTAAAGCTGATGAGCCTGTTTGTCCGCCAAGCCGGGTATGCCGGTCTGCTGGTCAATCTGGATGAAATGGTGAATCTGTACAAGCTCAATAACAGACAGGCCCGGGTCGCTAATTATGAGCAGATACTGCGTATCCTGAATGATTGCCTTCAAGGAACGGCAGAGCATATTGGTTTTCTGCTTGGCGGCACACCGGAGTTCCTATTTGATCCGCGTAAAGGGTTATACAGCTACGAAGCTCTCCAGTCGCGGCTGGCGGAAAACAGCTTTGCTCAGCGAGCAGGAGTGATTGACTATTCATCCCCTTCTCTGCATTTAGCCAGCCTGACGCCGGAAGAACTCTACATTCTGTTGAAAAATCTTCGTCACGTTTATGCTAGCGGTGAAACGGATAACTATCTGGTTCCCGATGATGCGCTGACAGCATTTTTACACCATTGTAGTAATACCATCGGCGATGCCTATTTCCGCACACCGCGAAATACGATTAAAGCATTTCTAGATATGCTCGCCGTGCTGGAACAAAACCCGAACATTCACTGGTCGCAACTAATTACCAGCGTAGCTATCTCAGAAGAAAAACCCTGTGATATGGATGAAATATCTTCAGGGAATGATACCGACGAGGACGGTCTGGCCGATTTCAGATTATGATGAATGAATACCAGCGGCTGGATCCACGCATACAGAAGTGGATATATCGACAGGGATGGGCTGACCTCCGATCTCTGCAAAAAAAAGCGATCCCGCCGATATTAGCAGGGGATCGGGATGTGCTGATCAGCGCCGCCACCGCTGCGGGTAAAACGGAAGCCTTTTTCCTGCCCGCTTGCTCTGCTATCGCGGATATTCAGGACGGTTTCGGTATTTTATACATTAGCCCGCTTAAAGCTTTAATTAACGATCAGCACCGGCGACTGGAAAGTCTGGGCGATGCACTGGAGATATCTGTCACACCCTGGCACGGAGATGCGGCACAAAGTAAAAAATTAAAAGCAAAGAAAAATCCTTCCGGCATTCTGCTTATTACCCCAGAGTCGCTGGAAGCGATGCTGATCCGCAACACTGGCTGGTTAAAACAGGCTTTCGCGCCTCTTGCCTATATAGCCATTGATGAATTCCACGCCTTCATCGGCTCTGAGCGAGGTATGCAGCTCCTCTCTCTGCTGAACCGGGTCGATCATTTACTGGGAAAAAAGGTGAACAATCCGACTCCCAGAGTGGCGTTAAGCGCGACGCTGGGAGAGCTGGGAAAAGTGCCATTATCCCTGCGGCCGAATCAGTGCCTGCCCTGCGATATCATCACCGACACTCAGAGCCATGCCACATTACAACTGCAAGTAAAAGGTTATCAAGAGCCGTTATCAACCACCGGAAAAGAACAGTTACCTCCGGCAGAGACACAAATCTGTCACGATATTTTTCGATTCTGCCGTGGTGATTCCCATCTGGTGTTCGCCAACAGCCGTAAGCGTACCGAAAGTATTGCCGCTACGCTCAGCGATCTCAGTGAAGCGAACATCGTTCCCAACGAGTTCTTTCCTCACCATAGCTCCCTGTCCAGAGATCTGCGCGAAACACTTGAGCAACGGCTTCAGAAAGGCAACCTGCCCACCACCGCCATCTGTACGATGACGCTGGAACTGGGCATCGACATCGGTAAAGTCAGTTCCGTAGTACAGGTCACTGCGCCACATTCTGTTGCCAGCCTGCGTCAGCGCATGGGTCGTTCTGGCAGGCGCGGCTCTGCCGCAGTGCTGAGAATGTTGATTCCCGAACATGAACTGACGCCGACGTCAGGCATTATTGATCAACTGAGGTTACAGCTAGTCCAATCGCTGGCAATGATACGTTTACTCATCGGCAACAAATGGTTTGAACCGGCCGATACCCGACAGATGCATTATTCCACACTGTTTCATCAGATTCTGGCAATCGTCGCGCAGTGGGGTGGCGTGCGCGTGGATCAGCTCTGGTCGCATCTCTGCCAGCACGGACCGTTTCAGAATATCAGTACTGATGATTTTAAAATGCTGTTGCGGCATATGGGGGAACACAAGTTTTTAACACAACTCTCCAGCGGCGAGTTAGTACTAGGTCTTGAAGGCGAACAACAGGTTAATCAGTACACTTTCTATGCCGTATTCCGCACACCTGAAGAGTTTCGTATTGTCGCAGGCAATAAAACGTTAGGTTCGATTCCTGTGGATTCGCCATTAATACCTGAACAGCATATTATTTTCGGTGGACGACGCTGGAAAGTGACTGATATCGACAGCGATAAAAAGGTGATTTACGTCGAAGCAACGAAAGGAGGACTGCCGCCTCTATTTGGCGGTGAAGGCATGTCCATACATGATGTCGTCCGGCAGGAAATGCTCACCATCTATCGGGAGGGCGACTACCGGATTACAGTTGGTGAACATAAAGCCGACTTTGCCGATACCGCTGCCAGAAATCTCTTTGACGAAGGACTGTATAGTTTCTGTAGCAATAACCTTGCATCAGAATGCCTTATTCAACAAGGGCAGAATGTTTGCATTTTCCCTTGGCTAGGAGATCGAGTCGTAAACACATTATCGGCATTGCTGATTCATCGTGGTTTCAAAGCTGGAGCGTTTTCTGGTGTTATTGAGGTTGAAAAGACCACTGTGGCGGAGGTTATACAAACGTTAACCAGCATGCTTCGTGAAGGTCTGCCATCCGAAACTCGTCTTGCCGAAAGTGTTCCGGAGAAATACCTTGAGAAATATGACCAATATCTACCCGAAGCATTGCTCACTCAGGGATACGGATTAAGAGCTTTCGATGTTGAAGGGACTGCTCAGTGGATACAAAAACAAATCCAGAAGACTCTATGAAAGATTAGTTGCCTAAAGAGATTATATAACTCTCACACATCCGCTCGGGTCAACGAATCTGAACAAATTATCATCACATAGCTACTTTGCACCTCCAACACTCTTAACATTTAACATAATATCCCTTTACATTAACTAAACTTGGTCAAGCGCTGAGATTTAAAGGCTAGCATGATGCTAACAAGTTATTAGAAACGGTGAAAAATATATATAGAGGTTGACATTAAGACTTTCGATAATAAATATCATTACGCAATAATGAATGGCGATGAAATTCAATCCCATAGATATTCAAACTATCTTGAAGGGTAAACAATCTATTGTTCACCCTTCATCATTTACTTACTGTGTATCTTGATGAAAATAAAGATACACAGTAAATAGAAAAAAGATCTTTTCGGAGAATAAGCTAAACCCACACCAGAAGATGTTTCGTTAGCTACCTCTGAATGGCTTTTAAAGGAGTTACACTTCAAAACGCGACAGAAATTGGGCTTTAGCTAAGATTTTCTGAAATTCAGGGCACTGCATATGCTCAGAGGTAGTACAGTTTGCGATATGTTTCAACCCATTACGTATTAAACTGAGCTTGCGAATGGTTTTATCTATCTCCCTTGCCTTAATCAGTAACCGTTCCCTGTCTATATTCACTTTTCCTTTTCCGTCTGCATCAAACATGACTGCAATATCGTCAAGCGTGAATCCCGCAGATCGGCCAAGCGCAATTAGTTGAAGTTTATTCAGAACATCAGGACTGTATTGTCTTCTGAGACCAACACGTCCGATCGGACGTATCAGCCCTTTTTTCTCATAGAATCGCAATGCTGAAGGAGATATTCCAGCAAGTTGAGCGACCAAACCAATATCAAGATCTTTCATAGTTGACTTAAACCTAACTTTAAGTTGCACAATGCTTGCCAGCTTAACATCTCTGATCAGACGGAGCATAGAACATGAACACAGACGTTATTTTTCGAATCTTGATAACTGGTATCGGCGCGACAATATGTATGGACATCTGGACATTAATACAAAGGCGTCTGCTCGGTATTCCATCTCTTGATTATGCTCTAGTTGGCAGATGGTTTTTATGGATGAGAAAACAACGATTTTTCCACCAGACTATAGCCAGCACTCCCGCAATCTGTGGAGAAAGACCTTTAGGATGGGTAATACACTATCTGACAGGTGTTTTATTCGCCCTCATCCCGCTAATTTTATCTAGCCAGAGCTGGTTTTATCAGCCCACACTAGCGACAGGATTGTTTGCTGGCTTGATAAGTTTGTTTGTCCCATTTCTGATTATGCAGCCGGCATTTGGATTCGGTCTGGCTGCGTCAAAAACCCCAGTCCCCATGAAATCACGAACGATGAGCCTATTAACTCACACTTCTTATGGATTAGGGCTTTATCTCACAGCAAAAATTATAAACCTGGTAATATCATAACGACACCTGACGTTTTTATATTTTTCATGTATATACCCAATGGATTTCAAGATGCATCGCGACGGCAAGGGAACGAATCCCCGGGAGAATAGGTAACTATGTGACTGGGGTGAGTGAGTGCAGCCAACAAAGAGGCAACTTGAAAGATGACGGGTATACAAGGTATTAAGGAAAGCTACCCATGTTCAAGCCTGATAGACCTTCCATTCTCGATAATCACAGATACACTTATACTTCCGTGGGATACTCATCGTTTATATACTGATGAAATATGCAAAAAAACACACCTTTAAACTATGCTAAATTATATTAGCCAACACCCGATAAAATAAGCTAAACCGGATAATAACAGACAATGGTTAATTTAATTTACGACGAACATTCTACAAAAACTGCTCCCGATGTATAGATTGATATCCAAGATTATGGAAGCAGTTCATTAAGTAGCTTTCAATATAATTTTTCTTCAACTCCAAGGCTAGAGTATATTAATTCCCCCCTGTAATAACGTATTAATTAATATCCTATTGCAAACCAATATGAGCCTAATTGGTCACGCCCAATTGTAGCATTGGTAGAATTAAATCCATAAACTACTGAATAGTTATCCGAAGGAACCCCATTGGCATACACACTAACTTGCATAGATAAGCATACATTGGGAAAAGGTATTGGATATGTTACTGTAATTCTTCCAGCTCTCCCATTCGGATTATACCCCCACTGATAAATTATTCCGGTATCGCCACATTTCCACCAACCGTTTGCGGCTCTTAAGGCGGTGTTTTGAATGAGATTACTCATGGGTTCTCCTTAGTATTAATAATTAATCTTTTCTTCAAAAGAGATCTACCGACTAAATCATTTAATTACATAAATCATGCATTGATAATTCACTTTAACTATAGTAGTTATTAAATGAAGCATGATGAATTATTTTTATCGCTAATAGTGATTAACCATTACGGAGTAATTAATATTAATAAATAATTTTTAAGACAAAAAATATACAAAGCTATTTATTAATAATATTAGGAAGCTACCTTCCCACTTCCTACCGTTTTCCCTGCGTGATGTCCCATGTACCTGTCACATAAATATGGACGCAGCAGTATAAAAAAGAAAAATTTATCATAATTCTCACAATATCAATATGAAATGAATGTATTGCCATGTAAAAAAATAATAAAAACAATATTATTTAAATACAAAACATCAATAAACCAGTATTGAATTATTAATTATAATTAATTAATAACAATTATTTTCCCATTTTTTGCTACAAAACCACCAACACTACTTCAACAGATTTTCAACAAAACAATAAAAAATTATACAAAAAGGGAACTTATTACCTTTTATTGAACAATAATTAGTAACTCAGATAAATTATTTGACTCTAATAAACCCCTGATGAGGTACCAACGATGAAGAAGTTATCAGCTTGCCTTTTAGCGTTAAGTATTACCACTTTTACCTCCAATCCGGTGTTCGCAACTATCTGTTTGCAAAGCGATAAGCCACTGATCAAATGTACTCAAATATGCGGACCGATAGCTCTTTATAGTATTTTCTTCTCAATGGCTTGCTTTTAAATCAACCAATAGCAAGCAAAAGTGACAGGAATAATTTTATTCTTGTCACTTTATTGTGGTTATTACTCTTATTCATAATGATATATCTTTACACAGTTCAATTATTCTAATCATCCAGCACACTAAATAAATCTAATCCAAATTAAGTGATTTGCACAATTATTAAATCGAATAAAATATAAAATTATCTATAGGGAACTATTTTAGATGAGAAAATTTCATTATAAGATATAATCTAATAGCAACTAACATAAGTCCATAATTAAAGCTATTTTTCTGCCTATTTAAGCTTATTACTTCTTAAAGACCATAACTAATCAATAAAATAGCCAAAA
>NZ_PUWT01000160.1:0-958 GCF_002968995.1 Photorhabdus hindustanensis | reverse complement strand
TATTAGCAGAATGCTCTGAATTAGTCACTCTTTAATCAGCGTGTGAAAGCTCATACTCATCAAACCAGGCATCTCTTGCACGGCCATCTGCTGCCTGATAGTGGATCAAATACTGGCTAGCACTATGAATATATTCAGCACGGGCTTTGATATGCCCTTTTTCACCGCTGATAATAACTTGTACGGCCTGACCTAATTTATATTTGAAAACCTGTAATTTGCTCATACCTACCTCTTTGTAGAATGTTATAAATCAAGATTTGGGCTTGACTGAGCTATATTTGCTCGCCCATGCCTTAGCAATATGCAGACAGTCATCGTACATCTTGCCCTTTCTGCTTGCTGACGAACTGCGGCGATAGTGATCGACTGCCTTGTCACTTGCCATGCCTGCAATAGATGAAGAAAAGCCAAGTCTGGTTAACTCGGCTTGGATGTTCTTAGCGATGAATTGCTCGTGGTTCATGTGCAACCTTCTTTGCTCCTCCCCCAACCAAACCGAGAGCCATCTGACTAATATCATTGATCATCCTTTCAGCTTTATTGAGAGTAACCAGGTCATCTTGTCGCTTTCTTAGTCTGCGACCTGCATCAGATGAATCTTCATCAGACGCCCTTTTTGCCAGAACAAGCATGTGTTGCAGTTGCTGGATGGTAAACCCAAATCCAGACTTAACCTCAAGTTCAGTCATGTGATCGAATACCTGCGCTTGCAGCTCATAGCTGTAGCTCATTGCCATCAAACAGGATTCACGCTTGGGGAATCGATAGCATGGCAGCTCACGACCAGTACTGTCTTTGTACTGAGCGGAAAATTTCGCTGAGTGTTCCTCACCCAACACTTTTGGGACTTTCTTGAGAAAATCTTTGTGTTGTAGCCTCTTGTATTTCTTGCATGGAAATGAAAGCCCTTCCGCCTCTGCTTTGGCCTTCCTTTCGGCATTGATGTAATCAACCA
>NZ_PUWT01000159.1:0-663 GCF_002968995.1 Photorhabdus hindustanensis | reverse complement strand
TTCTTCATACTGCAACTGGGTTATTTCAAGGCCAAGCAGCAATTCTTCAATTTCTCACTGGAGGATGTCAGTAATGATGCTCAGTTTATTGCGAATCTCTATTATACAAACGCATTCCCGGTATCTTTCGCTGGACGGATTTCCCGTGATTATATACGCACTCAGCGACAGGTAATACTTTCATTATTTGGCTATTGTGCCTGGATGTCTGATTTGGCCCCAGAAATACAATCACATATCAGCAATCTTCTCCGTTATTACCCAAAAGGGCACAGTGCATTTCGCCAGTTGCTGGTCTACTTTGAACGTCAAAAAATAATTATACCTTCCTACACTACATTTCAGGATATATTTACCAGAGCATTCAGTGATGAAGACAAGCGCCTGAAGGCAATCACCGAATCGGTGCCAGCGTCCATTGGTGAGCAGCTTACAGCACTTATTGAGCGGGATGATGACATTACTTCACTCAACATTATTCGGACAGACCAGAAGGATTTTCAGTATACAGCGGTCAAAACGGAAGTGGACAAAGCCTTACTGCTTGAGAATTTGTATATATACCCGCTTAACTTGAAGATGCAGGATTCAAAACTTGGAAGTTGTCATTAATACGGCACGACAGGTTCCCGGCAAGTTCCGGTAATATTTCCGTAAAAAAGC
>NZ_PUWT01000158.1:0-1493 GCF_002968995.1 Photorhabdus hindustanensis | reverse complement strand
GGTACTGGCCCGATGCTGAAACCGCAACAGCTTTTTCTGGTGCGAGAGCCCGTCGACATGCGCCGGGGCATCGATGCCCTGACCCAGCACCTGGAGGGACTAAATTTGCGCTGGCAGGACGAAGCCGCTTTTATTTTCTGCAACAAGGCCCGCTCCCGTCTCAAGGTGTTGCGCTGGGACCGACACGGCGTCTGGCTGTGTACCCGCCGTCTGCACCGGGCCCATTTTGTCTGGCCGAAGCAGGGCGAGCGCAGCTGGGTGATGACGCCCGCCCAGTTTGACTGGCTCATCCGCGGCATTCACTGGCAACAGGTCGAGGGAGATGACCTGTCCGGCTGGCGAAGCTAATTCCGCTATCCCGGTCACGCTTTTACCGGATAACGACGGGGAATTATCCGGTACACTGTCGGTATGACGCTCCATGACTTAATCGCGCTGGATGACCCCGGCCAGTTCCGCCTGCGGGCACTGGCGCTGCTTCAGCAACAATGTGATTATATTCGCCAGCTGGAAGAGGCCCTGAAACAGGCGCAACGCTGGCGTTTTGGCGCGCACAGCGAAACCCTGCCTGCCGGTCCCAAACGCAGTCAGTTTGAGGAAGATGCCGATACCGATATCGCGGTGCTGGAAATCCAGCTGTCACGCCTGCATATCAGGGAAAACGCGACCCCGGCCCAGCCTAAACGTCAGCCTTTGCCGGCGACTTTACCCCGTGAAGATATCCGGCTGGCGCCGGAGACGGAGAGCTGCCCGGATTGCGGTCATGCCCTGCGCTTTTTGCGTGATGAAATCAGTGAGCGACTGGAATACCGTCCGGCCACGTTTATCGTCCGGCGCTATATCAGCCCGCAGTACAGCTGCGCGCGCTGTCAGTGTGTGCATGCTAAAGCCGCAGCCCGCCCATCTGATTGAAAAGGGCCTTCCAGAGCCGGGGTTGCTGGCTCAGGTGGTGGTCGCCAAATATCGTGACCCCCTGCCGCTCTACCGTCAGCAGCAAATCTATGCCCGCAGCGGTGTAACCCTGGCCCGCAGCACCCTGTCGGACTGGGTGGGGCAGGTGGCTGTGGCATTGCAACCGCTGGCCGATGCCCTGAAGCAGACGCTGCTGACGTCCCCGGTGCTGCATGCCGATGAGACCCCGTTGCCGATACTGGCTCCGGGAAAAGGCCAGACCCAGCGGGCTTACCTGTGGACGTCTGTCACCGGCCCCGATACCTCGCCCGCAGTCGTGTACTATGAGCTGCATTCCGGCCGCAGTGGCCGTTATGCCCAGAGCCTGCTGAAAGACTGGTCGGGCGGCACGTTGGTGACGGATGATTATGCCGGTTACAACGCGCTGCATGCCCGGTCGGATATCACCGAAGCGGGTTGCTGGGCTCACGCCCGCCGCAAATTCTTTGACCAATACAAAGCGAGCCAAAGTCCGGTAGCGAAACAGGCGCTGGATGGCATTCGTGACCTGTACAAGCTGGAGCGAAAAATCAAACACCGGC
>NZ_PUWT01000157.1:0-1050 GCF_002968995.1 Photorhabdus hindustanensis | reverse complement strand
GTCGAACAGCGCCAGCGGCTCGCCGGTCGGGGCGCTCACCGCATACTGGGTTTCAATCGCCCCCGCCATCAGCTCTACCCGGTTGTCCAGATTGAGGGTAAACTGCTGCGTCTGCTGCGCCACCAACTCCCAGCCGTCAAACACCAGATGGCGGATCATTTTCAGCCGGCCGTGCTGATATTCCCGGATTTCCGCCGGCACGTCGCCGTCCCATAGGTAGGTGGTCCGCTTACCGCTCTGGATACACCGTTTTTCTGTCCGTCGCCCGAAAGCGTCATAGCGATATTCCCACGGTATCCCGTCCGGGGTGATAAGGCCGGTCAGCTGATTCTGGCTGTTCCACCGGTATTTTGTCAGCGCCAGCCGGCAACCTTCCGCTAAAAACTGTTTCTCCTGCATGCGGCCGGCCCGGTCGTAAACAAACCGGTGCGAGTCCACCCAGTTCAGGCGATGGCCCTCCTGATAGAGGGTTTCCCCCATAATCTCCTGCACCCCGTCAAACCGTCTTGACGGGTACCCGGTCTCATCATACTGATAATGCTCCCGCAGTGTCCGGCCCTCCCCCACCGACATCACCTGGCCATTGCCGTTGAGGAGATAATTTAACGGCTGCCCGTCATCACTGACGGCGGTCAGGTTCAGCGCGGCATCGTATTCATACCGGCGGGCCACCCCCGCGTAAGCGGGTCCGGCAATCTCATCCAGCTCAGCCGGCCGGAAGAAATGGGGATTACGGCCGGCCCGTTGCGCGGTTAACTGGCCCATCAGGCTGTACTGCTGACGCAGAATAAATCCCCCGTCCACGTAACGCCCCGTGTCCCGGCCGGCGTCATCCCGTTCCAGGGTCAGGGGCGCCTGTCCTTCCAGCGCCAGCTTAATCAGTTCCCACCRCCCGGTTCACTTCCCRSYGACKACTGYCAGTACAGGTACGAACCGAACGATCACCTAACACCCTGACGACCGCGGCGGCGGCTTCTTCACTGTTCTTGAATTTCTGGCAAGCAGCGCCATTACATTGTGTGCGGTTGACATTGGCATGGCTATTCGCCG
>NZ_PUWT01000156.1:0-1467 GCF_002968995.1 Photorhabdus hindustanensis | reverse complement strand
CCAGCGCGGCGTCAGCGCCACCGTGGGTCCCCTCACTAACGGCACCGCGAGCCTCAATGCCAGCCGCAATAAACTCCACAGCAACTATGACAGCGTGCAGGAGCAGACCGGGCTGTTTGCCGGCAAAGGCGGCTATCAGGTTAACGTCGGCGACCACACCCAACTGGACGGCGCGGTGATAGCGAGTCAAGCCGACAAAACCAACAACACCCTGAACACCGGAACGCTGGGCTTCAAGGATATTAAAAATCAAGCGGACTTTACTGTTGAGCAGCAAAGCGCGGGCGTCAGCCTCGGCCAACCCACCGCCGGTCAGGTCCTGAATAATCTGGCGGTCAATGGGCTGAGCGGTTCCCATAACCAGGGCCATGACAGCAGCACCACGCACGCCGCCGTCAGCGACGGCAACCTGATTATCCGGGATAAGGCGCACCAGACGCAGGATATCGCGACCCTCAGCCGCGATACCGATAACGCCGCGAATGTCCTCAGTCCGATATTTGACAAGGAAAAAGCGCAGCAACGACTGAAACAGGCGCGACTGATTGGCGAAATCAGCGCCCAGATGACCGAGATAGCCAGTACCGAAGGGAAAATTATCGCCACCAAAGCGGCGAAAGCGAAGCTGGACCATATCAGTGAACCGGACGAAGCGGCAGCCAGAAAAAAACTGGTCGACAGTGGCAATCCACACCCGACTGCGGCGGATATCAATAAGCAAGTTTATGATACCGCTTACACACAGGCGCTGAATGACTCGGGCTTGGGGACCGGCGGAACCTATCAGAAAGCCCTACAGGCGGCTACGGCAGCGATTCAGGGCTTAGCGGGGAACAATCTCGGTCAGGCGCTGGCCGGGGGCGCTTCCCCTTACCTGGCCGGGGTGATAAAAGAGCTGACCACCGACCCGCAAACCCATCAGGTAGATATCGCCACCAATACGCTGGCCCATGCGATTTTAGGCGCAGTGGCGGCGGAAGTCAGCGGCAATAATGCCTTGTCAGGCGCAGCCGGTGCAGCTTCGGGGGAACTGGCGGCTCAGGTTCTGATAAAGCAACTTTACGGCGATGGAGCAAAAGTCAGTGAGTTAACGGAAGAGCAAAAACAAACTATCAGCACCCTTTCCACCCTGGCGGCCGGGCTGGCCGGTGGTATTGCCGGTGACTCCAGCGCCAGTGCCCTCACTGGGGCGCAGGCAGGGAAGAATGCAATTGAGAATAACTTTTTGAGCGCGGAGCAGATAGACGACTTTGCGGCCAGAGCCAAAGGGTGTGAGGGACGCGGCGACTGCAAACAGATCACGAAGGAAATGGAAGATCTGAGCCTCAAGCAGCAAAAAGAGCTGATCGCGGTGTGTTCTTCCAATCCCGCCGCCTGCAAGGAAAAATACGGCGATATCCCGGCTAATGGTATGCTGGTACGTCAAGCCATCGATCGCGTACTGGGTGACGATGTGCCTTCACGGAT